>NZ_JBALOX010000008.1:0-19070 GCF_036965165.1 Bacillus sp. JJ1521
CACGTCCTGTGGCAACGTCTTTGAGACCCTCATCATGTGGGCCTCAACTAACAATAAGTGGAGGTGGTGCCCCCCACTTATTGAAGTTTCATTTTATTCTTCTCCTTCTTCATCAAGGAATGTATTCAACATTTCTTCAACAAGGTCCCATTCTTCTTCTGTTTCGATTGGTTGAAGTTCGCCATCTTCTCCGTCCTCAGATGGGCTAAAGCTAGATGCGTGAATTTCGATATCTTCTTCATCCTCATTCTCATCACTAACTGGATAATATAGGACATAAGACTTTCCAAATTCTTCTGATTCGAATGTAAATAATACTTCACAAAGAATTTCATTACCTTGTTCATCAACTACAGTTATTTGCTTTTCACCATGTTCCATTTAAATCCACCTCATTAATTTTTACTATCTAGATACCCTTGGAGAATCATGACTGCTGCCATTTTATCGATAACTTGCTTTCGCTTTTTTCGACTTACATCTGCAGATAGTAGGACTCGTTCGGCTGCAACTGTTGATAGACGCTCGTCCCATAAAACAACAGGCAAACTGAATTTCTCCTTAACCATATTAGCAAAATGCTGACTAGCCTCGCCACGAGGTCCAATCGTTCCATTCATATTTTTAGGCATACCGATTACGACAGATTCTACCTCATATTCTGTGATAATCTCACCAAGTCGATCCAAACCAAACTGCTGACGTTCTTCATTAATCTTAATGGTTTCAATACCTTGAGCAGTCCAGCCCATTTCATCACTGATGGCGACACCGACTGTTTTTGAACCGACGTCTAACCCGAGAATCCTCATTCGTTTTACCCCTCACGATGGATCTTTAAATAAGATTTCACAAGCTCCTCAATAATTTCATCTCGTTCAAGCTTTCGGATAATATTCCTTGCATCATTATGACGTGGAATATAAGCAGGGTCTCCTGATAATAAGTATCCTACGATTTGATTGATTGGATTATATCCTTTTTCTTGAAGAGCATCGTAGACATTGAATAATACTTCATTTACATTTGTTTCAACTGGTTCCTCTGGAAAGTTGAATTTCATTGTTTTATCAAATGAGCTCAAGTTCTGCACCTCACTCTTTAGATTCTGATGTTTGAATCCGTGCATGTAAATCTTACCATTTATTGTACACTAATCACAACTAAATAGAAACAAGAAGTGACAATTTGCATCATCCGTTTAGTCAGGATGATACAAATTTGTGGATTTTAGATGTTTTTTACCCATTCTTCTACAAATTTTAATGCGGATTCAAGCTGCTCTGGATTTTTACCACCTGCTTGGGCCATATCTGGGCGACCACCACCGCCACCGCCACATCGGGTTGCAACTTCCTTGATTAGTTTTCCAGCATGGAAGCCTTTTTCAATCAAGTCCTTTGTTACACCTGCCGTTAAGTTTACTTTACCATCGTCCACAGATCCTAAAACAATAACCGCCGAACCAAGCTTTTGTTTCAAGTCATCTACCATTGCACGAAGATTATTCATATCTTGGGCATTTACTTTACTAAATAAAACAGTTACACCATTAATTTCTTTTGCTTTGTCAACAAGGCTTCCTGCTTCAATATTGCCAAGCTTCGCTGAAAGTGATTCATTTTCACGATGTAAATTGCGAATTTCATGCTGTAATGCTTCAATTCTACTTGGAACTTCAGTTGGCTTAGTTTTTAATAGATTAGCCGCTTCCTGAAGCATCTTCACTTGGTCATTGATGACATGGTATGCCGCCTCACCTGTTACAGCTTCGATACGTCGAGTTCCTGCCCCAATACCTGATTCAGAGACAATTTTGAATAAGCCGATTGTTGACGTATTTGGTACATGGCATCCACCACAAAGTTCTAAGCTGTAGTCACCAACCTGAACAACACGAACAATGTCTCCATATTTTTCACCGAATAGGGCCATAGCTCCCATCGCTTTTGCCTCAGTTAGAGATTTGTAATCAATTTGTACTGGGATGCTGCTCCAGATTTTTTCATTCACAATTGATTCAATTTGCTCAAGCTCTTCTGGCTTGATTTGTCCAAAATGTGAGAAGTCAAAACGTAAACGATTTGAGGTTACGAGTGAGCCCGCTTGGTTCACATGAACTCCTAGTACATCTTTTAATGCCTGATGTAAAAGATGTGTTGCTGTATGGTTTTTAATAACCGAACCGCGATTATCTTGGTCAACATTTGCATGAAGTTGGTCACCGGTAGCTAAACTTCCTTTTTCTATGACAATTCGGTGAAGGTTTTGGCCATTAGGTGCTTTTTGAACATCCTTCACAATCAATTTTGTAGTTGCATTTTCAATTGTACCTTCATCCGCGATTTGTCCACCGCTCTCTGCGTAGAAAGGTGTTTTGTCTAAAATTAACTGAATTTCTTCCCCTTCATTTGCCTTTTCAACGATTTCTCCATCTTTTACGATTACAAGAACCTTTGATTGAGCCTCAAGTTCATCATAGCCAACAAAAGTACTTTCTACTTTTATTTCTCCAAGAACACCACTTTGGACTTGCATGGAATCTACATCTTGACGAGCAGATCTAGCTCTTTCACGTTGGTTTTCCATTTCACGATTAAATCCATCGTGATCCACCTTCATGCCTTCTTCTTCAGCATATTCCTCTGTAAGTTCTACAGGGAAACCGTATGTGTCATATAAACGGAAGACATCAACACCCGCAATAGTGTCACTTCCTTTTGCCTTTTCCTTCTGAATAACAGTTGATAAAATAGCAAGTCCATCATGTAATGTTTCATGGAAGCGTTCCTCTTCTGTTTTCACTACTTTTTGGATAAATTCTGTTTTTTCTTTTACTTCAGGATAAAAATCAACCATAATCTCGCCAACAACTGGAACAAGTTCATACATAAATGGTCGATTAATTGAAATTTGTTTTGCGTAACGTACTGCACGTCTTAATAATCTTCGGAGAACATAGCCTCTACCTTCATTTGATGGCAGCGCTCCGTCTCCTACCGCAAATGTAACTGTACGTATGTGGTCGGCAATAACCTTAAATGCTTCATCTTTTTCAATCGCTTGCCCATATTTTTCACCAGAAATGGACTCGGTTGCCTCGATAATTGGCATGAAAAGGTCTGTGTCAAAATTGGTAGGTACATTTTGAATGACTGAGCACATTCTTTCAAGACCCATACCTGTATCAATGTTTTTCTTAGGAAGTGGAGTATATGTACCATCCGGGTTATGGTTAAATTGTGAGAACACAAGGTTCCAGATTTCTAAATAACGCTCATTTTCTCCACCAGGAAATAATTCAGGATCGTTCGGGTCATTTCCGAACTCTTCACCACGGTCAAAGAAGATTTCAGTGTTCGGACCACTTGGACCTTCACCAATATCCCAGAAGTTTCCTTCGAGGCGAACAATGCGTTCCTCGGGAATACCAATCTTTTTATTCCAAAGCTCAAAAGCCTCTTCATCTTCCGGATGGATTGTGACAGAAAGCTTCTCCGGATCGAACCCAATCCAATCCTTGCTTGTTAAGAATTCCCACGCCCACTCAATCGCCTCTTCTTTGAAATAATCACCAATTGAGAAGTTTCCAAGCATCTCAAAGAAAGTGTGGTGTCTTGCTGTTTTCCCTACATTTTCGATATCATTTGTACGAATGGATTTTTGCGCATTACAAATCCGTGGATTCTCCGGAATAACACGTCCATCAAAATATTTTTTTAAAGTAGCAACTCCACTATTAATCCATAGTAAGGACGGGTCTTCATGTGGAACTAAGGAAGCACTTGGTTCAACAGCATGCCCCTTTTTTTGGAAAAAATCTAAAAACATTTGTCTTACTTGTGCAGATGTTAACTGTTTCATTTCATAACCTCCAATATCATTTTAGACATAAAAAAATACTCTAATCCCTAAAAAACAGGGACGAGAGTATGCTCGCGGTACCACCCTGATTATGGACGCAAAAAATTATCAAATGCGCCTTGGCGTATTTGCGCCCAGATTTTTTTCGAGCAAGATCGAAAATTTCCCTTTAAAAATCTGAGGCATCCGCCGGCGGATGTAACTTTATTCAGTGGGATTTAAAACTCACTTAATAAAGTTACGACGTCCATCACCTTCGTATATTGATAACGGTATTCACCGGTAGGTTTTCCTACACTCAGGAGTAGCGTTCTGTTACCCTTCATCAGAATTCCTCTCAGCCATGGAAATTCCTCTCTGGTTTGATGGTACTGTAACATACTGATTCCTTCATAGTTTTCATTTGTATTACATCATTTCTTGTCAATTATATTCAAGTAAAAAATGTTTGTCAACGCTCGCGATATTCCTTTCGAATAACCGTAAAATGCTGTTTGGCATGAACGATAAATACCTTTAAAATGGCTACTACCGGTACAGCAACAATAAGCCCAACAACCCCACCAACTTCTCCGCCTAATAATAGTGCTGCAATGATTACGACTGGATGTAGCCGCAGGCTTTTTCCTACAATAATCGGTGATAACAGATTTCCTTCGATAAACTGAAGTCCGAAAACAACTACGACAACAATTATCAGCATTTTCACGGAAATAGTAGCTGCAATTATGGCTGCAGGAATGGCACCAATAACTGGTCCAAAATATGGGATGATATTTGTAATGGCAACAATACTTCCAAATAATAATGGATATTTCATTCCTGAAAACAAGAATGCCACTGATGCTGTTGTGCCAACAAGCAGACAAACGATGAGCTGTCCTCTAAGATAATTCCCCAGTGATTCATCCACATCTCGAAAAAAAAGCTGACCCGCTTTTCTGAGTCTACGAGGGGTGATATACCAAAGTGCCTTAATCATTTGATCGTGATCCTTTAGCATATAAAACACGATGAACGGAATAATCGCAATGATAAAGATTGAATTGAGCAATCCTTTGAAAATTTGAATCGTCCTTGAGAGCAGGTAATCGACATAGCTTTCAGCAGAATTGAGCAACTCATCAAGTTGTCCGTGAACAAAAGCAGGAAGCTGTGATGTTCCTGTTTCTATTTCTACTAACCAGCCCCTATAGGTTTTGCTGAATTCCGGAAAGCTTTCAGCAAGATCTTTTAGCTGCGCAAGAATCATCGGGATTCCTTTGTATATCGCGATTCCAATTCCTCCAAAAAAAAGTAAATAGATAAGTAATATTGCTAGTGATTTCGGTAGTCCGCGATTACTTAGTTTTTCAATAATAGGATGAAGCAAGTATGTAATAAAAACAGAAATGATAAAAGGAATTAAAAATGTCTTTAAGAGTGACACAATTGGGAGCCAAATTGGAGCCAATTTTAAAAAAATATAGATTGTCAAAAACGCTATCAATAGTAGTGATAATCTGAAGATCCATTTGACTCTATTTTCGTTCATCACTTTCACTCCCTTAGAAAGTAGTTTTTGGAATCTAAGTGGTTTTATACGGAGGGAGTGTACCTCTTGATAAAATTCGTGGATGGTTTGTCCACTTGAATTGGTAGAAATTATTGTAAAAATACAGATTGTTTTGTAAAATGATGCTGAAAGGATGTGGTAGCTTGATTTTTAAACCACGCGGTGAAAATACGGAGCTAGAGTTATTCCGCTCTTTACGGATTCGCAAGAAATTAGCGATAGAGGACGAAAACAATTTTACTTACCTTGAAAAGGGTTGGCATGGTGAACAACAGTTTGACCTATTGCTATTAGACCTTCCAAATGATTGCCTCATTTTAAACAACCTTCTCCTTAAAGTGAACAACTCCCTTTTCCAAATTGACTCTCTACTTATTACACAAAAGAAAATAAACATCTTTGAAATTAAAAATAACGAGGGTGATTATTACTTCAAAAATGATTGCTTGCACATGATTACTGGAAGAGAAATCAAAAACCCACTCAACCAAATTACCCGCAGTGAATCATTATTTCTGCAACTCCTCCAAACTTTGAGATTCAATGTGGCAGTAGAATCTCAAGTTATTTTCATAAATCCTGAATTTTATCTATATGAGGCTCCAATTAAAGTACCTTTTGTATTTCATTCGCAACTTGGTCGTTTTATGAAAAATTTAGAATCGGTTGCGGCTTCTGGGTTTTCTCAGGACCATTTGCGTTTAGCGGAAAAATTGGCTTCTTTGCATATTACGAAAAATCCATTTTCGCAGCTGCGCGCTTACACTTATGATGAGTTGGAGAAGGGGATTGTTGGTAGATGCGGTTGTGGATTCATGAAAATTGAGAATCAAAACTATCTTATTTGTCCAATTTGTGGGGAATTTGGAACATAAGGAATCTGCGGTGTTACGGAGTGTAAGGGAGTTAAGTTTTCTGTTTACGGAAAGGAAGATTACGGTGAATGGGGTTATGGAGTGGTGTGGGGTAATTAATTCAAAATTGACTATTCGTAAATATTTATTAAAAAAATATCAGTTAGTCCATTTCGGTAAATCTTCGTTTTATGTACCAAAAATTGAGGAATAAACTTGCGAAATATCGACTCTTGATTTGAGGGTGTTTGGTATAACGAAAAGTTTTTTGCGGTATATCAACCCTGAGTTCAGGAGCACTGATATACCGTTAAACTAATTTATGGTATATCAGCACTTGCTTCAGGAGCACTTGGTATACCGTTAAACTAATTTGCAGTATATCAACACTTGCTTCAGGAGCACTTGGTATACCAATAAAACCTTTTGCGGTATATCAACCCTAAGTTCAGGAGCACTTGATATACCGTTAAAACCTTTTGCGGTATATCAACCCTGAGTTCAGAGGCACTTGATACCGATAAACCCTTTTGAGGTATATCGTGCATGATTTCGGAGGTACTTGGTATATCAATAACTATTTTTGGAATTCGCATATTCAAAAAACCCCACATTCGTGGGGTTTTCTTTACATATTACATCATTTTCGCAATGCGTTTACGCATTTTTTTCATGTTGCGGGCAGACATAACATCTGTTCTTTGCATAATTCCGAATGCCGCAGCACCTAGACCCATTGTGATTAGAGAAGTCATTGCTTTATTCATAACCTCTTCACTCCTTGTTTAGGATTACATACTGATTGTTCGATCGTCCTCAGCAAACAGATCATCCAACGAACTGAGTGTGCCATCTTCCTCTACCTGATGTGTGAATATTTGTCCTTTATTTACTGATAGCTCGATAAAACATCCCCAGCAGTAATATTGGTTGACACCAATTTTACCGATATCTTTACTTTTACAATTTGGGCACTTCACAGGGTACACCTCACGTCATGGAATTCCTAATTTAGACATCAACGACGATGACATTTTCACCAATTTTTAAAGGTTTCTCAGTTTTTATAACCTTTTTTCCTTCAGTTATGTCAGCAAAAAAGCCATCCGTTACTTCATACCCTATAATCGTGCCCACTTCTTCTGTAAAATATACATCTTCTAGTAAGCCCAATTTTTGTCCTTGAGAAGACATTAAAGGCTTTCGGAATAATCCATGATGTGTGTGTAAAAAATAAGTCGGTGAATCCGCCTCGTTGTCCAGACGCTGAAGCATCTGGACATCAGAAACCATGACACCATCATCTCCAATGGCGGAGATGCTTTGGATGGGGACTACTCGATCTCGTTCAAATAGTCCTTTTCCTTTCATAATCAAGGCATTTACTTTTCCATCTGATGTGATACAAAGATCAGCAACTCGGCCAAGTACCTCGGCAGAATTTTCATCATAGACCGGTAAATCCTTAAGTAGTGAGTATGTCCGCAAAGATAATCGCCACCTTTCCGAACATTACTTATCATTTACTTTCGGGCATGTTGCCATACTGCACAAGAGTTTCCAAAAGAATTGATGTTGTCTGGAAAAAGAAAAAAGCTGGAGTCTCCAGCTTTATTCAGCCTCCATATAATCATATGGAGAAATTCCGGCCATTCCGATATTCGGGTCAGTTTGAAAAAGCATATCATAATATGACATAGCTTCTTTTGGAACAGGTACCGCGCCATCTTCGATTACACCAAAGGTTGTTTTTAATTTTTCACATAAGGTTGTCTGGCGGTTTGTATCGTTGGCGCGTTGGACACCTTGACGTAATGCGTCTTCCTCACCGCAAAGGATTAAAAAGTTTTTAGCCCTTGTAATTGCAGTGTAGATTAAATTTCGACGCAGCATGCGATAATACCCTTTAACAACTGGCAAAATCACGATTGGAAATTCACTACCTTGTGACTTATGAATCGAACAACAATAGGCGTGTGTAATTTGATTTAAATCCTGCTTTGTATAGGTGACTTCGTTTCCTTCAAAATTAACAACAACCATGTCTTGTTTTTCCGTGTTTTCTTTAGCATAAAAGATCGATTCAATTTCACCGATATCGCCATTAAAAACATTGTTTTCAGGCTGGTTTACTAATTGGAGTACCTTATCGCCCCTGCGGTAAATGATATCCCCATATTTTAATTCGCGTTTTCCATGCACTGGTGGATTAAAAAGTTCCTGCAGCATGACATTTAAACTGTCAATGCCTGCTGGACCACGATACATGGGTGCCAAAACCTGAATGTCCCTAACAGAGTAACCCTTCTTTTTCGCATTGTCCGAAACCTGTCTAACAACCTCCATGACCTGGTTTTGATAACATTTTAAAAAGGAACGGTCTTTTTTGGGCGACGAGATGTCTGGTGGCAGGTTGCCTTTTTTAATATCATGAGCTAATTCGATAATCGATGAGCCTTCGGATTGACGATATATGTCTGTAAGTCGTACTGTTGGCAAAACCTCTGAAGCCAATAAATCCTTTAAAACTTGTCCAGGACCGACTGATGGCAATTGGTCCTCATCTCCTACTAGAATAACTTGGACATGATCTGGCAGTGATTTAAATAACTGATTAGCTAACCAAACATCAACCATTGAAACCTCATCGACAATTAACAGTTTGCCATCGATAGGATTATCCTCATCATGGTTAAAGCCTTCGACGCCATTCCATCCTAATAGCCTGTGAATGGTGACAGCAGGAAGTCCGGTTGATTCACTCATTCTCTTTGCCGCACGTCCGGTTGGAGCGACTAATACAACGGGGAATGGATTTTCAGAATTATAATCCTTTGGATCCAATGAGCAGCCATGCAATTCCCCGTATAATTCAACGATCCCTTTAATGACTGTTGTTTTCCCTGTACCCGGTCCCCCTGTTAAAAGGAGCATTGGAGACATTAATGCTTTTTGTATGGCATCTTTTTGTGAAGGTGCATACTGGACCTTAATTCTTTCCTCAAGTGCACCAAGTGCTAGCAAAAATTCTGATTCAGGAAAAATATTTTCGTATTCGGTCTGTTCCATAACACGTTTAATATTGGTGATTAGTCCTTTTTCAGAAAAGTAAAGGGATGGCAGGTAAACTTTGTCCTCTTCAATAACAAGTTTGCTTTCTTCGGTTAAACGAATCATTTCCTGTGAAATATCGGTCGCAATAATTTCTTCTTGGCTATTTTGCTCTAATAGTTGTTGAATACGGATTATTAAATCCTCAACATTTAGATAGACATGCCCATCCTGTAAAGAGTCTTGTTCAAGTATGTATAAACAGCCTGCTTTGATTCGGTCTGGATGATTTCCGGAGATTCCCAATTGGCGTCCTAATTCATCGGCTCTTCCAAACCCGACTCCTTCAATATCCTCAACTAATTTATAAGGACTGTGTTGAAGAATTTCAAGAGTTTGCTCTTTGTACATTTGATAAATCTTCATTGAAAGTTGAGGCCCAAATCCATATTGGGAAAGGCCAATCATGATTTGTTCAAGGCCCTGGTGCTGCTGAAGGGTATCGTATATTTCCTTCGCTTTGTCAGGTGAAAGTTTATCAACCTCTTCCAAGACTGAAGGATTTGCGATAATTTTTGAAATGGCTCCTTCTCCAAGGACCTCCACTATTTTTTCCGCCGTTTTTTTCCCGATTCCTTTAAAAAGATCACTTGAAAGATACTGGACGATTCCTTGCTTTGTGTGGGGAATTTCTTTTTGAAATTGTTCAACATGGAACTGGATTCCGAATCGTGGATGTTCCTTTAAGCGACCAAAAAAGAGATAGGTCTCATTTTCATGAATGCGAGGGAAATACCCCGTTACAACCGCTTCTTTTTCATTATAGTCTTCGTTTGTTTCTTGAAGTCTGATGCGAACAACAGAATATAAATTTTGCTCATTATGAAAAATAGTAACTAAATGAGTTCCTTTCATGAATTTACGCTGTTCATTAAATAAATCTAAAGATTCCTGTTGTTCCAAAAGTATTCCCTCCCCGTCATTTATTCGCTTAACGCTTCACTGATAATTTTCTTTCCATTTGCTGCAAGCGCATGGTCTGGCTGAATTTCTAAAGCTTTTTCAAACATGTTGAGTGCTTTTTTATAATCATTTTTAAAACCAGCATAGGCAACACCTAAATTGTAATAGGCATCGGAGTGCTTAGGTTCTAATTCGATTACACGTTTAAAGGTTTTAATACCTTCATCAATTACCGATTCACCCGCGAGGCAAAGTCCGTATTGAAATAAAGCACCTACATCATTTTCGTTAAGTTCAACTGCTCGTTTCATATATGGCAATGCAAGCTTTGGTTGACCTAACTGAATCAATGTCATTCCTAGCATAAAATATGTATCGCTATTGTCGACTCCAGCTTTTAGAGCTTTTTCAAACATGTCCTTAGCTTTGATAAAATCATCCTGGTTGTAAAGAAGGCTACCGATTCCGTAATAAGCTGTTCCTGCCTCTGGATCGAGCTCCAGTGCTTTGTTAAAAAAAGCAATCGCTCTTTCGGGATCACCTACAGCCGATAAAAGGTTTCCGAAATTTATGTAGTAAATTGGGTCTTTCGGGTTTTCCTCAATGGCTTGTGAAAAGCATTTCGCTGCTTCCTCGTATTTTCCTTCTTGCATATATTCAATACCTTGTTTATTAAAATCCAATTGAAATCACTCCTTTATGCAGTTCATATTATAACACAGGAAAACCCCAACCCTAAATATAGAGTTGAGGTTTTACTTTATCCTACATAAGTTAGACGTTCGCCATTTTTAAAGACTTTATCGATCGTTGCACCACCAAGGCATTCGTCCCCATTATAGAAGACAACAGCTTGTCCAGGTGTAACTGCGCGGATTGGTTCATCAAAAATCACTTTGACTGTATTTTCATCAACCTTTTTTACAGTTACAGCATTATCTTGTTGACGATAGCGGAATTTGGCTGTGCATTTAATATCCTCTTCTGGTTTCATATCGGATACCCAACTCACATTTGTTGCTAAAATGGAATCCGAATAGAGGTATTCATTGTGGAAGCCCTGATCAACATACAAAATATTTTTCTCAAGGTCTTTACCAATTGAAAACCATGGTTCACCACTTCCACCAATGCCAAGTCCATGACGTTGTCCAATTGTATAATACATTAAACCATCGTGCTTTCCTTTTACTTCACCTGAAAAAGTCACCATATCACCTGGTTGTGCAGGTAAATAATTGCCTAGGAATTCTTTAAAATTGCGTTCACCAATAAAGCAGATTCCGGTACTGTCCTTTTTCGTTGCAGTCGCGAGATTTGCTTCTTTTGCAAGCTCACGTACTTTTGATTTTTCAATATTTCCGATTGGAAACATTACCTTTGAAAGCTGGTCCTGGGTAAGTTGATTTAGAAAATAGGTTTGATCCTTATTTTCATCGACACCACGGAGCATTTTATATTCTCCGTCTCTATATTCAACACGAGCATAGTGACCAGTAGCTAAATAATCCGCACCAAGTGTTAAGGCATGATCTAAAAAGGCCTTGAATTTGATTTCTTTGTTACACATGACATCGGGATTTGGCGTTCTGCCTGCTTTATACTCGTCCAAAAAGTAGGTGAACACCTTATCCCAATATTGCTTCTCAAAATTGACCGCATAATAAGGAATGCCGATTTGGTTACAGACTCGGATCACGTCCTCATAATCTTCTGTTGCTGTACAAACGCCAAATTCATCGGTATCGTCCCAGTTTTTCATAAAAATCCCGATTACATCATAGCCTTGCTCTTTTAATAAAAGTGCGGCAACAGATGAGTCCACTCCACCAGACATCCCTACAACTACACGGGTATCTTTTGGATCTTTCATGTTTCCACCCCCTATTTCGTTAATCGTTTGACANNGTTTTTATGTCATCAATGGTGTTTCCTAGCCCAAAACTAAAACGGATTGAAGAAGCAATTCGGTCGGAATCTTTTCCAAACATCGCTACAAGCACATGTGATGGGTCAATCGAACCAGCCGTACATGCAGACCCACTTGAGACAGCTATTCCAGCTAAATCAAGATTGACTAGCATGGACTCAACATTCGTTCCAGGAAAATAAATATTTAAAACATGAGGCAGTGACCTTGATAAATCGCCATTCACTTCAAACGTGATATCTTGTTCCTTTAAAATAGAAACAAAGGTCTGTTTAAATTCCTGATAAAGTGTATTTTTTTGAATCATAGTTTGTTTTGCTAATCGAGCTGCAGCTTGTAGACCGATAATACCTGCAACATTTTCCGTTCCAGCACGGCGTTTTTTTTCTTGTTCGCCCCCAAATAGAAGTGGCGCAAGCTTTTTGCCTTCTTTCATAAATAAAAAGCCGGTTCCTTTAGGACCATTAATTTTATGGGCAGAAACTGAGAGCAAGTCAATCTTGTATTGATTCACATCTATATCAACAAGTCCATATGCTTGGACCGCATCGGTATGAAATATTGCCTGGTGTTCATGAAGAAGTTCTCCAATTTCCTCAATTGGTTGAAGTGCACCTACTTCATTGTTGCCAAACATAATAGTTACAAGAATGGTTTCTGGAGTTAGGGCTGCTTCAACCTCCTTAACTGAAACTAATCCCGCCTCGTTAACGGGCAAATACGTAACTGTAAAGCCATGTTTTTCAAGATGTTCACAAGTATGAAGGACGGCGTGATGTTCGATAGCTGATGTAATGATATGTTTGCCTTTTCCTTGCATCGTATAAGCAGTTCCCATTATCGCTAAATTATCTGCTTCGGTACCACCACTTGTAAAAATAATCTCGTTTGGCTTTGCATGTATACTTTCGGCAATTGATTGTCTCGCTTCATCAACAGCGTGTCGACCTTTTCGACCAAAATAATGAATGCTTGAAGGATTGCCAAAAACCTCAGTCATGTACGGGAGCATACTCTCCACGACATCAGGGTGCATGGGCGATGTAGCTGCATGATCTAAATAAATAAATTGCATCATTGCGCCCTCCTTTTTTTAAAATGGAACTTTTTGATTATGCCATGTTTTTCTTAAATATAAAACATATATGCATCATTGCCGTCGCTATAGCTTGCGAGGTCTTCAAGTGTCGTACTGTCTAACACCTCTTTAACAGCATCTCGAATTCTTATCCATAATTCCCTTTTTGCCGGCTCTTCATCCTCTAAAACCTCTACTGGGCTAATTGGTCCCTCAAGAACGAGAATGACATCACCTGCTGTAATTTTTGTAGGTTCGTCCCCAAGGACATAGCCTCCATATGCTCCGCGAATGCTTTTAACCAAGCCTGCATTGCGTAAAGGTGAAATTAGTTGTTCAAGATAATGTTCAGAAAGCTCATGCTTTGCTGCAATCGACTTTAATGAGAGAGGTCCGTTTCCATGATTCTTTGCAAGCTCAATCATGATTGTCAGACCATATCTTCCTTTTGTTGATATTTTCATTCATATACACTCCTAATTACTAAAATGATTCACTTTCACTTCAATCCCTGGTGTTTTGTCCAGTTTACGTTTTAATTCATCATGCATTTTCTGACATTGTGGCAATGCAAATCCCGCAACATAACCAATTCCTACACAATATATCAAGGTTCCAACGAAAACAGGGCCCCCTAATAACCAACCAATCGTTAACACAATAATTTCCATTCCTGAACGAATATATTGCACCTTCCACTTAGAAAGTTCAGTTAGTGCTAACATCAAACTATCCCTTGGGCCAGCACCCACCTTAGCCGAAATATAAATTCCCATTCCATATCCATTAATAAGAAGGCCAATGAGCATCATGATGAGTTTTCCGATAAAGGTATCAGGTGTAACGAGGAAAGGAACCATCATGAACATATCTATAAAAATACCTACCGAAATCATATTTAAAAATGCACCGATTTGAGGCAATCTCTTCAATAAAAATGAGGAAAGAAACAAAATAAAAAAGCCGACAATAATCGACCAGGTGCCAATGGTAAGACCGATCTGTTTATATAGTCCGATATGCAAAACGTCCCAAGGGGATGCCCCAAGATCTGCTTTGATAATCACGACAATCCCAAGTGACATAATTAACAAGCCGATAAAAAAAGTTGACCATTTCAAAATATGGTGGCTAAAACTCATCTGTACTCGCATTCTCTCACTCCGTCTCTGGTGTCTCTCACAGTTGTATATCTTCTCTCTTTTATTTCCTGTTTGGTTTTCTTCTAAACTCACGACATTATATCATAAATTGCATTGCATTTGTATTTTAACTGTTGCAAACGTATGATAAAGTTGGAGTATCGACTTTGAACTGTTGGTTAAGGGGATGAATCTTTTGCTTTTTGAATCACTTATCGAAGCACCTTTATCGTATCGAATGCGACCAAGACATATTGAAGAAATTCTTGGCCAGAAGCATATTATCGGCAAGGAGACGGCGTTATATAAAATGATTATGAATGGACATGTTCCCTCCATCTTACTTTACGGGGAGCCCGGTATCGGAAAAACATCGATTGCAACAGCTATTGCCGGAACCGTTGATATGCCCTTTATCTCAATTAATGCTACAACTGCAGGTAAAAAAGATATCGAGGATGCAGTATCGACCGCAAAAACAGAAGGAAAATTAATCCTTTTTATCGATGAGGTTCATCGCTTTAACAAAGCACAGCAGGATTATTTGCTCCCGCATGTTGAACGAGGTCTCATTTCGTTAATTGGGGCAACAACAGAAAATCCATTCCATGATGTAAATCCTGCCATCCGGAGTAGATGTGGTCAGATTAAAGAACTTCGTCCATTAACAAAAGAAGACATTAAAGAATTAATTCAGCGCTCCTTAGAAGATTCAGAACGTGGTCTTGGCCATTTGCAAATTTCGATTTCTGAAGAAGCTATAGACCTCATTTCGTCATCCACAAAGGGTGATGCCCGTTCTGCTATGAATGTTTTGGAAGATGTCGTGTTAGCCTCAAAAACAAGAGATAGTGACGTAGTTGAAGTAGATCTGGAGCTTGTAAAGGAATGTGTAGAAAATAAAGGCTTCTCCCATGATAAAGACGGAGATCTTCACTATTCATTACTATCCAGCCTTCAAAAAAGCATCCGGGGCAGCGATGTGAATGCGGCCCTGCATTATTTAGCAAGACTTATTGAAGGCGGAGATTTGGTTTCGATTTGCAGAAGACTTACGGTAATTGCCTATGAAGATATTTCAATTGCCGCACCCGAGGTTGGGGTTCATACTGTAGCTGCTTGTCAGGCGGTAGAACGACTGGGACTGCCTGAAGCACGTATCCCGCTAGCGAATGTCGTGATTGAACAATGTTTATCACCAAAAACAAATAGTGCATATAGATCACTTGACAAGGCGATTGAGGATATTAGAAAAGGAAATATCGGGGAGATTCCAGACCACCTCCGCGATGCCCATTATAGTGGTGCAAAAGAGCTTGGTCATGGTATTGGTTATCTTTATCCTCATGACTATGCAAATGGCTGGGTGAAACAGCAATATTTACCAGACTTATTGAAAAACAGAAAATACTTTAAACCGAAACAAAATGGACAAGAAAAGTATTTTGCAAAAGTATATGACCGGCTTGAGCAATTACAAAAAGAGGGGGAGAAATAGACTTTGCTATTTCATCCCCCTTTTGTTTTATTATTGTCTAGCTCCAGGCGCCATCGGCTCTCTGGTCTAATCCAATCGTTTCGGAAGGTAAAAAGCACCTTCTTTCAGCGCTTGTCTTATGCTTGTCGCCGATAGGCGGGCGCCTTGCGCTTTTCTTGTTAAGCAGCTACATCACGTTTCGTAAAGACGAACCATGTAAGTGCATTAAATAATACAAAATAAATTATTAACATGATAATCGAAAATGACATTGTCATTCCCTCAACTAAAACATATCCAGTGAGGTATTGAGATAAATCTGTATTCGCAAACAAGATGTATTTTGCCCAATCGAACTTCATTGCCAAAAGAGCTGTAGCATTTACTCCTGCAAACATTAAGAAGATGGCTAAACCAATGGCAAGACCACTATTTCTAAAGATCGTTGAAATCATAAATGCAAATGTAGACATCATAATTAAGTTAATAGATTTTAGTCCAAAGATGCCTAAAATATGAGAAACCATGTGTACCTCATGCACCGCACCATCCCTATACACAAGGTGTGGAATGGAACCGTCAAACCCAAAGAATATACTTCCCACTAATAATGATGCAACAAAAAGCAGAGCCAAGGAAAACAACGCAAACAAGATGGTTGCTAGATATTTTGATAGTAGAATCTTCGCCCTTGATACGGGTCGGATTAACAATAATTTAATGGTTCCCCATGTAAATTCAGAAGCCACACTGCTTGCACCAACAACGATTGTAAATAATGTAATGACCGAAACAATTTCCGCCGTGTAACTCATGTAAGTCCAAATCGAAGTCGAACTAGAATCTGTTGGAGCTATATTATGTTCAAGACGGTATTCGTTAATTGCCAATTCTTTTTTAAACGTATCCTTTGCTAACTCTGGATAATCTTCACTCGCAATATCTGCTTTAAGCGTTTCATTATACTGCTGTAAATTTTGTTTCCAATTTTCATTAGCAGAATCTGAAGCTGTTGTGTTCGTGACGATTCCTACAACTAATGCTGCTATGATGAGAATGACGAGCATAATCCATGTTGAGACACGACGGTAAATTTTCATATTTTCATTTTGAATAAGTTTAAATATATTACCCAATTCCGCTACCCCCTGTTACCTCTAAGAATCGGTCTTCTAATGATTTTGAAAGCTGCATGATTCCATAAACTAGAATCTCATTTTTTACAAAACTAGCATTTATTTGGGGAATCATTTCATGTTCCGTTAGAATTTCAATTCCTTTTTCTGTTTGAATCACTTCTAGCACTGGGTATTCATTAGCTAAAATCGATAATGCATTTTCTACATGATCTACTTGAAATTGAACCCGAATACTAGCTTCTTCATTCACAAATTCAGTAACTTTCTGAACACCTACTAATTCTCCATTTTGGATAATCCCAATCCGATCACACATCATTTCCATTTCGGATAACAGGTGACTGGAAACAATAACAGCCAGACCTTCTTCTCTCGCAAGTTTCCTAACATAATCACGAACCTCGCGAATTCCTGCGGGATCTAATCCATTTGTTGGTTCATCTAAAATCAAAATTGAAGGGCTATGTAATAGCGCCTGCGCAATTCCTAAGCGCTGCCTCATTCCCAGTGAATATGTTTTCACCTTATCATTAATTCTTTTTCCAAGCCCAACTAGCTCTGTTACTTCAAGAATTCTATCTTTCGTTACCCCTTTTACCATCCGTGCATAGTGTACAAGGTTTTGATAGCCTGTTAAAAACTTATACATCTCTGGGTTTTCAACAATCCCCCCGATATGCCCAACAGCTTGTTCAAAATTCTTTGCTATATTTGTTCCTTTTATTATGACTTCTCCGTCTGTTATGGACATGAGTCCAACCAGCATCCGAATGGTAGTTGTTTTACCTGCTCCGTTTGGTCCTAAAAATCCAAAAACCTCTCCAGGATATACATCAAAAGTAATTCCTTTAATAATATCTTTTTTGCCGATCGTTTTTTTGACATTTTTTAATTGTAAAACTGGTTGCACATTTTTTCCCCCTTACAATTTGTGAGATTCGAACCTGCAAGAATCTCGTTCACATCTTCCGGATTATGCGATATTACTACTTACGTATTATAAATGAAAAAGTTCCCATTTTTTTAGGTTATGAGAAAACTTTACATTCTTTTTACTTTGCAAATAGCTGTTATGATACGCTTTTAGCTGTATTTTCTTTTTTCCAAAACTAGTAATGTATAAAACAAAAATAACGTGGTCATGCTAGATATAAAGAAAAAATCTATCATTTACGATTAATAGGGAGTTGGTTTTATGAAAGTAAGACAAGACGCATGGTCACATGAGGATGATCTCTTATTAGCTGAAACGGTATTACGCTACATTCGTGAAGGTGGAACACAATTAGCTGCATTCGATGAAGTCGGCGACAAATTAAACCGCACGTCAGCAGCTTGCGGGTTCAGATGGAATGCGGAAGTTCGCAATAACTATGAGCAGGCAGTTACAATTGCGAAAAAACAAAGAAAAGAAAGAAAAAGAGCACTTGAACGAATGAACAAAGAAAATGTCATAACGAATGAAACACCAGTAATAAAGGAAACATTTGTAGAAATACCTGCTCCTCAGTACGTGGAAGAGGTTTCGGCAGAATTAATCCCTTCATCAAACTCCATTTCGCTAGAAGATTGTATTTCTTTTCTGTCATCACTACGACATCATGATCTTCTGTCAAATCAATTGGAAATGGAGAATAATCGCTTACGTCGTGAAAATGAATCATTAATGCAACAAACTAAAGAACTTGAGAAGAAACTTGAAAAGTTATCTGACCAACAGACTATTATTCAAGAAGACTACCAAGCCCTTGTCCAAATTATGGATCGTGCACGACGCTTAGTGATGTTCGAAGATTCAGACGACCGCAACTCTCCTGCATTTCGCATGGACAAAAACGGGAATCTTGAACAATTGGCGAAATAGAAAAGTTCAAGGAGCCCGCTTTAGGAACATCGACTAACTACCGCCACGTCCTGTGGCGAACGTCGATGTCAGCACTTCCTGTGCAAGTCAAGCACAAGAAAAGCGCTGACAGAAGGTGCTCTTTACCTTCCGAAGCGATTGGCTTGTGACCTC
>NZ_JBALOX010000008.1:19113-26646 GCF_036965165.1 Bacillus sp. JJ1521
CGATTGGCTTGTGACCTCCTTGAACTAGACATAATAAAAACGTGGCCGCCTTGGCCACGTTTTTTTATTAGTCCTTTACTCTTGCTATCTTTATGTCCTTCAGTAATTCCTGAACAACATAACTTCCCATTATCAACCCACAAGTTGATGGTGTAAATGCATTTGAGGACGGTGGCATCTTTGCCTTACGAATTTTAGCATTCTCATCAGTAATTTGCTGACGAATATCTTCACGAATGACAATTGGGCTCTCATCAGAGAACACGACAGGAATTCCTTTACGAATTCCCTCTTTTCGTAATTTTGTCCGAATGACCTTTGCCATTGGATCCGTATGTGTTTTAGAAATATCCGCAATCATAAACCGTGTTGGGTCCATCTTATTAGCTGCACCCATACTTGAGATGATAGGGATATTTCGTTTAAGACATTCCTTCATGAGATGAATTTTATAAATAATCGTATCTGAAGCATCGATGACAAAGTCCAAGTCATAGCTAAAAAACTCCTCATATGTTTCCTCTGTATAAAACATTTTAAGTGCGATTACTTCACACTCAGGGTTAATGTCAGCAATTCGTTCTTTCATGATGTCTACTTTTGACCGACCAACTGTGGATAGTAGAGCAGGCAGCTGACGATTTATATTAGTAATGTCCACATTATCCTTATCAACCAGTACCAATCGTCCTACACCAGAGCGTGCAAGCCCCTCTACCGAGAACGAGCCAACACCTCCTACACCAAGGACAGCTACTGTACTATTTTTAAGGATTTCAACCCCTTGTTTTCCTACTGCTAATTCATTTCGTGAAAATTGGTGTAACATTTCTTCAACTCCATTAGGTATCAATTTCACTTAGCTTTGTTGTATTTTTACCAGAATTAGAATATAACATACTTCGACTAATTTCAAGAATTTCTATATGAATTTATGTATTTTCGGCATAAAAATCCCTGTTTACAAAAAAATAAACAGGGATTCGTCTTGTATTTGGTATTCGATAGAAGTCCCAATCGTGCAGTCGATGCCTTAGTTTTGAACCCGCTCACCGCAGGTGGGCACCCTGTTTCAACTTTTGCAAGTCCTCCATTAGCGAAAGATGAGGCATTTACGCAAGTACGAAAACTCCGGGCTCCCGTATAATCTATTGTTCGGTCAAAACAATAGGTTATACGACAAACACATCAGGACTTCTTAATGTCACAATATTAACACACGGCAAACGTGTTTACAAGTTGACCTAATAAGGTTTTGTTCGCTATTTTCGAACATTTAACGACAAATACAAGTCGGTCAATTGTGCTTTGCTTACTTCGCCTGGCGCATCGGTTAAAAGATCACTTGCACTTGCTGTTTTAGGGAAAGCAATGGTGTCGCGAAGATTTGTTCTACCTGCTAGAAGCATGACCAATCGGTCTAAACCTAATGCGATACCACCATGTGGCGGCGTCCCATATTCAAATGCCTCCATGAGGAATCCGAACTGTTCTTTTGCCTCTTCCTCTGTAAATCCTAAAACTTTGAACATTTTTTCTTGGATATCGCGTTCGAAAATACGAAGTGATCCTCCACCTAGTTCATAACCATTTAAAACAATGTCATATGCTTGGGCTTTCACTTCCCATGGTTTGCTTTCTAGTAGCTCAATATCCTTTCTAGCTGGCATTGTAAACGGATGATGTGCTGCATAATAACGACCATCTTCCTCATCAAACTCAAATAATGGCCAATCCGTTACCCAAAGGAAATTAAACTTTGACTCATCAATTAATTCAAGCTCTTTACCAAGTTTTAAACGTAATGCACCAAGTGCATCGGCTACTACATTTGGTTTATCTGCTACGAAGAAGAGTAGGTCTCCTGCCGAAGCTTCTAATACCGTTCTTAAAGCCTTTTGCTCTTCTACATCAAAAAACTTAGCGATTGGACCTTTTAATTCAGCTTCTTCAACCTTTAACCAAGCAAGCCCTTTAGCACCGTAACGATTCACATATTCGGTAAGACCATCGATCTCTTTACGAGTATATTTATCAGCAGCACCCTTTGCATTAATTGCTTTTACTTGTCCACCTGTTGCGACTGCATTGCTGAATACTTTAAATCCGCTGTCTTTAACTACTTCTGAAAGATTAATTAATTCCATTTCGAAACGAGTATCCGGTTTGTCAGAACCATAACGGTTCATTGCATCATCATAAGTTAATCGAGGTAATGGGAGCTCAATGTCTATTCCTTTTACATCCTTCATTAGTTTACTCATCATTTGCTCTGCCATGGCCATGATGTCTTCCTGACTCATGAAGGATGTTTCGATATCGATTTGTGTAAATTCTGGCTGTCTGTCAGCACGTAAGTCCTCATCTCTGAAACAGCGAGCAATTTGATAATAACGGTCAAATCCACCCACCATCAATAGCTGTTTGAAAATCTGTGGTGATTGTGGAAGTGCGTAAAACTCACCTGGGTGTACACGACTTGGTACAAGATAGTCACGCGCTCCCTCAGGTGTGCTTTTTGTTAAAATTGGTGTTTCAATATCTAGGAACCCTTCACCGTCAAGATAGTCACGAATTGATTTTGTGACATTATGACGCATTTTAAACGTTTCAAACATTGCTGGTCTGCGAAGGTCTAAATAGCGATATTTCAAACGCAAATCTTCAGAAACCTCTGTACGGTCTTCAATCATAAATGGAGGTGTTTTTGCTTCATTTATGATTTTGACATCAGATGCTTTGATTTCGATTTTTCCAGTTATAATATTATTGTTGATTGTTGCTTCATTACGAGCTACAACAATTCCTTCAACATCCAAAACATATTCATTTCTTACAGTCTCAGCAATTTCTAATGCTTCTTTAGATTCTTCAGGATTAAATACAATTTGGACGATTCCAGTTCTGTCTCTTAGGTCGATAAAAATAAGTCCACCTAGGTCTCTTCTTCTTTGAACCCAGCCCTTTATAGTTACTTCTTCACCAATGGCTTGCTCCGTGATTTCTCCACAATAATATGTTCTTCCAAACATGTTTCCCACTCCTAGTGACTTTTTTCAAGTAAATATGATATAAATTGATCAATTTGGACTTCCTCTTGATCTCCAGATTCCATGTTTTTGACGTTAATAACACTTCTTTCTAATTCCTCATCCCCTAAAATTGCAACAAATTTTGCTTGCAATCTGTCGGCTGCTTTGAATTGGCCTTTTACTTTTTTATTTAAATAATCTTTCTCAGCAACTAAGCCAGCTTTTCTAAGTTCATTTACTAACGATACAGATTTTGCAGACGCAGCATCCCCGATTGCTGCAACATAGCAGTCCACTCGCTCTTCAACTGGTAGCTCAATCCCTTCTGCATTCAGGGCTGCTAAAAGTCTTTCAATACTTAAAGCAAATCCGATACCTGGTGTTTCTGGTCCGCCAAGTCCTTCTACTAAACCATTGTAACGTCCTCCGCCACATAGAGTCGTAATTGCCCCAAAGCCTTCTGCATCACTCATAATTTCAAATGCTGTGTGATTATAGTAATCCAAGCCCCTAACAAGTCCTGAATCCACCTCAAAATCAATCTGTAGATCTGTTAAGTAGGATTTTACCTTATTGAAATACTCACTTGATTCCTCGTTTAAGTATTCAAGAATGGATGGTGCAGAATGCATTAACTCATGGTCACGGTCTTTTTTACAATCAAGAATTCGCATTGGATTTTTCTCAAGTCTTGATTGACAGTCTGAACAAAACTCATCTATTCTAGGAGAAAAATGTGAGATTAGTGCCTCTCGGTGTGCGCTTCTACTAGAAATATCTCCTAAGCTGTTTATAATAAGCTTTAGTTTTTTCAATCCAAGTGATTTGTAGATTTCCATAGCGAGTGCAATGACTTCTGCATCGATAGCAGGGTCATTGCTGCCTAATGCCTCTACTCCAAATTGAACGAATTGACGAAAACGCCCTGCTTGTGGTCGTTCGTAACGAAACATTGGTCCACAATAATAAAGCTTTGTTGGCTGTGTTGGGTTGCCAAACATTTTGTTTTCCACATATGAGCGAACAACAGCTGCAGTGCCTTCTGGACGTAGTGTTAAACTTCGTTCTCCACGGTCTTCGAAGGTGTACATTTCTTTCGTTACGATGTCGGTCGTTTCACCAACGCTTCTTAGAAATAGTTCTGTATGTTCAAAGATTGGTGTCCGAATTTCTTTATAATTAAATCTTTTGCAGATATCTCGAGCCTTTTCCTCGATATATTGCCATTTTTCCACATTACCTGGAAGAATGTCTTGCGTCCCTCTAGGAATATTTACCATTTTTACTCCTCCTTACTCATTCAAATGTGCCTTGGCGTATTTGCGCCCAGATTTTTTAGGCCCACACGAGGCGGGTCACAAAGACGTTGCCACAGGAAATGGCGTTTTTAGTCTTTGATCTTATCCTAGAAAAATAACCTTTGAAAATCTGTGGCATCCGCCGAAGGCTATACCTTTATTTAGCAGTACTTCTGCTGAATAAAGGTATAACAAAAAGCTCCCATCCCTACAATTGAAATTGTAGGGACGAGAGCTATAATTCCCGTGGTGCCACCCTAGTTAAGACTAAACACCCAATAGATTTATTGGTTGTTTCTAGTCTTCACTCGATCAGTTAACGCCTGAAACGTTCAACTCCTACTAGAGCATTTGCTTTTTCAAAGAGAAACCTACGAGGTGTTCGTTCAATAAGTCATCATGTAAGAATGCTTTCAGCCTATGACATTCCCTCTCTATTCGTGTGTATTCTTATCTACTTTTCCCCATCACTGGTTCAAAATATTAAATTTTATGTAGAATTTTATATAATCATACGTATGAACTCAGTTCATGTCAAGTTTTAGCGTCAAATTTTTTAAATTATTTATTCGCTTAGGAACGATGTAATTGCTTTTTTAAGTTTCTTACGTCTCTAACAGAAACACCAAATTCGCTCGCTAATTCTACATATGTAGACGACTGCTCTTTTTGAATAAAATCGTGAAAATCTACTCCAAATACATTCCCACCAGTATTTTGAACATTGTTACTTTTTTCGCTAAATCTCATCTGAATCACTCCTAATTCATGTTAAACTATTACGTATCTTTCCCTTTTTCAAGATTTTATTTCTTTTATAAAAGGAATTTTTTTATTTATGGCGAAATCTTATAAAGCTATGTTTTTTACTCAAGGAGGATTTTAAGTGTTACACAAGATTTTAAAAATGGGACTTGCGTTCCTGCTCGCGATTATTTTTTCAGTTACAACCAATCCTGGAAAACTGACAAATGCACAATCAATCGCAGTCATCAATACTCCTGTCTTAAACGTAAGAGAAGGTCCTGGACTCTCATACGGTAGATCAGCACAGGTCAAACAAGGAGAAAAGTATACAATCATAGAAAGGAAAGACGAATGGGTTAAGCTACAGCTTTCTTCAGGAAAAACAGGCTGGGTAGCTTCATGGCTTATAAAAGAAAACCAATCCAACTCATCGCAAACCACTTCGTCATCTACAGTTGTATCAACCGTGGACGGACTTAGACTTAGGAGTGGTCCAGGAACAAGCTTTCAAGTAATCGGTTCAATAAATAAAGGAAACGAGGCCGGGTATATTGAAGCAAATGAGAATTGGACAAAAATTTCTTTTAATGGACATAATGGTTGGGTTTCCTCACAATTTGTCACGGCCAAGCAGACATCTAGTTCTGGTACACCTAATTCGAATCAAAGCCCTAGTTCAAGCTCTACCAAAAAAACTGGAACTATTACTGCTTCTATCTTAAATGTGCGCGATCAACCTAATTTGCAAGGTAAAATCGTTGGCAAGCTAAAGCAAAATGCAAATGTTACGATTACGAACGAGAGAGAAAACTGGCTAGAAATAGGGTTTGGCGGAAGTTCTGCTTGGATAAATAGAGAGTTCGTTGCAGGTATTTCTTCTACAGAGGAAAAACCTTCTCAGCCTGCTGCGCCACCACAAACTCCAATAAACCAAGGAAAAATTGGTTCTGTTACAGCATCAAGCCTAAATGTTCGAGATAGTGGTTCACTTTCCGGAAAAATCGTCGGAAGCCTAAAACAAGGGAATAAGGTAACAATTGAGGAAGAAGTCAATAATTGGAGCCGAATTATATTATCAAATGGAGTTAAAGGATGGGTTGCCAGCTGGTATTTAGACATTCAGATTGATAAACCAACAACTGAAGCACCAGGCACAGGACAAACCTCAGTAAAAATCCTATACAATGGCACAAATATTCGTTCGGGATCATCTACTTCACATTCAGTAGTTGCTCGTGCAAACGAGGGCGATTCTTTTGCAATGGTTACTAAGGAAGGCGACTGGTATAAAATAAACCTGCCTGGAAATAAAATCGGTTATGTTGCAGGTTGGCTTGTTTCCGTTAATGGAGCTCAAAATATTGTCGAACGTCCTGGTGTGAACCAATATTTAAAAGGAAAAACCATTGTGATCGACCCTGGACACGGCGGAAATGACAGTGGTGCAATTGGTGTAAGTGGGACTTACGAGAAAAATCTAAATTTACGTACAGCGAAAATGGTCGTTGATAAACTTAATGCGTCAGGTGCCAATGTAGTCATGACACGTAATAGTGATAATTATGTTAGCTTGCGTTCAAGGGTAAGTATCTCACATTATCGAAATGCAGATGCCTTTGTGAGTATCCATTATGATAGTATTTATGACCGAAATGTACGGGGAGTAACATCCTATTATTATAAAAATATCGATGTTGGACTCGCTTCAAATATTCAATCGGAGCTTGTTAAGAATACTGGCTTCAACAATAGACAGCATCGTCAAGGAAATTTTCAAGTGTTAAGAGAAAACCGAAACCCATCTGTCTTACTAGAATTAGGGTTTATTAGTAATACGACTGAAGAATATACGGTAAATACAAATAATTTCCAAGAAAGTGTTTCGAATGGAATTTATTATGGCCTCGCGCAATATTTTAAAGGGAAGTAGATTTTCTACAGAAAAATGCCTTAAAGCAATTTGCTTTAAGGCATTTTTTATTTACTTTCGATTATTAAGGTGACTGGTCCCACATTGGTAAATTGAACATCCATCATTGCCCCAAATGAACCTGTTTCTACCTTTACACCTTTTTCGCGGATTTCCGCATTAAATAGCTCATACATCTTTTCTGCGTATTCGGGTTTTGCCGCATCCATAAAGTTGGGGCGTCTTCCCTTTCGACAATCTCCGTACAATGTAAATTGTGATACAGAAAGAATGTCCCCTTTTACATCAAGTAGTGATAAGTTCATTTTTCCTTCATCGTCCTCAAAGATTCGGAGGTTTACAATTTTGTCTGCTACATATTTGATATCTTCAATTGTATCTGTGTGTGTGATTCCGACTAAAAGCATTAACCCATTATTGATGGAACCTACTTCCTCATTTTGAACAATTACACGCGCATCCCTTGCACGTTGTACAACAACCTTCATGATCAAATTCTCCTTAAATCAAATGCGCCTTAGCGTAT
>NZ_JBALOX010000008.1:26701-32220 GCF_036965165.1 Bacillus sp. JJ1521
TTGCCACAGGAAGTGGCGGTCTTAGTCTTTGTTCCTACACGCGAAAAATTTCCTTTGAAAATCTGTGGCATCCACCGGAGGTGCTAACCTTATTCAGCCTACTGGTGAATAAAGTTAGCTCATTACTCGGCGAACCGAATAAATATCCCGGATTTGCTTTATCCGCTCAACAACCTTATGAAGATGGCTAACGTTTTGAATTGAAATGGACATATTAATTGTCGCCATTTTATTACGGTCAGTTCTTCCTGAAACAGCCGATATATTTGTCTTTGTTTCACTAACCGCTTGTAGAACTTCGTTTAATATACCACGACGATCAAAGCCGTTAATTTCAATTTCAACATTAAACTCTTTCCGGTCGTTTAAATTACTTTCCCACTCGACCTCAATCAGTCGAGCTTTCGCATCTTCTGTATGAACATTTTGGCAGTCAGCACGATGTACTGATACACCTCTACCTTTTGTTATGAAACCAACAATTTCATCTCCGGGGACTGGGTTACAGCATTTCGATAGACGGATTAGTAAATTGTCAATTCCTTGAACTTGTACACCAGAATCCCTTCTTTTCGAGTGATTTGAAACTTGCTTTACTTCTGATACTGTTTCAACAACCTGTTCAAGATCCCGTTGTTTTCGAAGTTTATCTGTTAAACGATTAGCAATTTGGGCCGCAGTAATCCCGTTATATCCTATCGCAGCATACATATCTTCTTCGTTTGAAAAATTGAATTTCTCAGCAACCCTTTTTATATTTTCAACTGTTAAAATATCCTTTACTTCAAATTCCAGATTGCGAATCTCTTTTTCAACGAGCTCTTTACCTTTTTCAATATTCTCTTCACGTCGTTGCTTTTTAAAGAACTGGCGAATTTTGTTTTTTGCCTGAGATGTTTGGGCAAGCTTAATCCAATCCTGACTCGGACCATAGGAATGCTTTGAAGTTAAAATCTCGATGATATCCCCTGTTTTTAGTTTATAATCCAAGGTCACCATTTTTCCATTTACTTTTGCACCAATTGTTTTATTTCCAATTTCAGAGTGAATGCGGTATGCAAAATCAATTGGAACAGAGCCTGATGGTAACTCCATAACGTCTCCTTTTGGTGTAAATACGAAAACCATATCAGAAAACAAATCAATTTTTAGGGACTCCATGAATTCTTCTGCATTTGATGCATCGTTCTGCCATTCTAAAATTTCACGGAACCATGTTAATTTTTCTTCGAAAGTAGATTGTTGATTAACTTGCTTGCCTTCCTTATATGCCCAGTGGGCTGCAATCCCGTATTCGGCAATTTGATGCATCTCATCTGTCCGTATTTGAACCTCAAGTGGGTCGCCCTTAGGACCAATCACAGTTGTGTGAAGGGACTGATACATGTTAGGTTTAGGCATTGCAATATAGTCTTTAAATCGACCGGGCATTGGCTTCCAGCAAGTATGAATGATTCCTAGAACCGCATAACAGTCTTTTATACTATTTACGACAATTCGAACTGCAAGGAGGTCATAGATTTCATTAAATTGCTTATTTTGAAGGACCATTTTACGATAGATGCTGTAAATATGCTTTGGTCGACCCGAGATCTCCGCTTTGATTGAAACCTCGTCAACATGGTTTTTAACCTCTTCAATGACTTCATCAAGATACTCCTCACGTTCTGCACGCTTCTTTTTCATTAGGTTAACGATGCGATAATACTGCTGTGGATTTAAATAACGTAAGGCTGTATCTTCAAGCTCCCATTTAATTTTTGAAATACCTAGTCGGTGTGCCAATGGAGCGAAAATTTCAAGCGTCTCATTGGAAATCCTGCGCTGCTTTTCTGGTGGAAGGTGCTTAAGAGTACGCATGTTGTGCAAACGGTCTGCAAGCTTGATTAAAATAACACGAATGTCCTGGGCCATTGCCACAAACATTTTTCGATGATTTTCAGCCTGTTGTTCTTCCTGAGACTTATATTTTATTTTCCCCAGTTTTGTTACTCCATCAACAAGCATTGCAACCTCAGGAGTAAATACATCACTTATTTCTTGAAGAGTGACTTTCGTGTCCTCCACTACATCGTGTAAAAAACCACCAGCAATTGTTGATGGGTCCATTTCAAGATCCACTAAAATACCCGCCACTTGGACTGGATGGATGATATATGGTTCACCAGATTTACGGAATTGCTCCTTATGTGCTTCTTCTGCGAATTTATATGCACGTTGAATAAACTCGATATCGTTATCGTTCAAATATACTTTTGCCTTTTCTATCACTTGCTCAGGAGTTAAGACATTCTCGTTTGCCATGGATTTTATCACCTTTTTTAAAATTGAAAATTCAAAGATATCCTCTTTGAATTATACTTTAAGATATAAAATTAGATTATTGTTTCTATTATCTTGAAAATCTTGAAAGTTGTAAAGGGAAATAAGAGAAATATTGCTTACATGGTTGAAAAGTTCTTATTATTCAAGTTAAAACCCAAATTCTACTAAAAAAAGCACTCAATCTGAGCGCTTTTTCGTTCAAAAATTAAAACTGCATAACTGTTAAAACATCATAGCCATCTAATTTTTTTCGACCATCTAGGTAAGTGAGTTCGATTAGGAATGCAATCCCAGCTACAATACCGCCAAGCTGTTCAACAAGCTCGATTGTTGCTTCAATCGTTCCACCAGTAGCTAATAAGTCGTCTGTAATTAATACACGTTGACCCGGTTTAATAGCATCCTTATGGATTGTTAAAACATCTTTTCCGTATTCTAGTCCATACTCTACTTTAATTACGTCTCTAGGTAGCTTGCCTTCCTTTCTAACAGGAGCAAAGCCGACGCCATGTGAGTATGCTACTGGGCAACCAATAATGAAGCCGCGAGCCTCTGGTCCAACAACAAGGTCAATCTCTCTCTCCCTTGCATACTTAACAATTTGGTCTGTAGCATATTTATACGCTTCGCCGTCATTCATTAAAGGAGTAATATCCTTAAATTTGATTCCTGGCTTTGGATAGTCGTCAACTATTTCGATAAACTTTTTTAAATCCATTATTTAATTGCCCCCTCAAGCGAATGCGAACCATTATTTATTGCATCAAACCAATGCTTTAATTGTTGATATGATGAATATAATAATTGCTTTTCCAATTCAATTCTATTCGATTTCAATTGATATGTTCTCGATTCAGTCAAATCCCTTTTCTTAACTTGATTTGATAAGGAAATAATTCCTTTGTCTATTTTAACAAATTCTAATTCAAAAAACACCTGTGACATAAAATCTATTGTCTCTGCCTTCCATCCTCTATATTTTGCTAAATCATGAGCATAGCGATGCATATTAAACGGACCTTTTTTTGCCAAAAATGCATAGAACCATTTAAAATGCTCTCTTGTCGGGATTGTGCTAAAAAAATGATCCTGCTCATGGAAGAATAATGTATAAATGCGATTTGGAAAGCCTTTCTCAAATAATGCTTTAATCCATCCATCTTCTTCTGGTAAATCAAGAAGAACAACATGCTTTGATTCAAATTGAAGCTTAGATGCTTCTTCAAGCGATGAAACAATACTAATTTCATGATTGGTTAAACCGAGCTTATCAATTGTGATTTTCGAAAATGCGATTAATTGTAGCTTGTCATCTTTTACTTTTTCTAGGTATGAAGCAAAATCTCGCATACCACGAATATCAAATAACTGCCACTCATTGACAGCTAAATCCTGTAGCATAATTTGTGGCTTTCGACTATTGTTCCATTCATTGATAGAAAGTTCTCCAATCACGGAAACCTTTGATAACGGTGAAATCCCTTCACAGGCATATCCTAACCCAAAGCCAACCCCATCTAAAGAATTAGGGTCATCCTGAAGAACGATTTTCAAATGGCTTTGATCCGCTCCAATTCTTCGGATTGTATTGATTCCAACATCATTAATTTGCACCTTTGGTTTTGGATTTCCCATTCCAAATGGTGCTAATTTGTTCATTTCTAGTATTGATTCAATTGTAATTTCATGAAGATCGCAAATTGCGTCTACTGTTGTAATTGGTTGAAAGTCTTCAGCAGTAAGCACTTCATTCGCAATACTATTAAGGCGATTTCTAAGATCGTTAACATCCTCCACTTTAAGGGTCATTCCGGCAGCCATTGGATGTCCACCAAAATGAGGTAAAATATCACGACATGTTGATAGACTTTCATATAGGTTAAAGCCATCAATACTCCTTGCAGAGCCTTTCGCCAATCCTTTTACAGAATCTATGCTTAAAACAATCGTAGGTCGATAGAAGCGATCAACTAATCTAGACGCAACAATTCCGACAACACCAGAGTTCCAGCCTTCCTTTGCAATGATTAATACGGAATTGGAAGAAGGTGGATAGTTCTCTTCAACCTCTTGGATTGCTTCTTGTGTCATTTGATTTACTAATTGCTGTCTTTCTTTATTTAGCTCATCAATTTCATCAGCAATATATGAAGCTTCTTCAGGGTCGTTTGTCATCAATAAATCAACCGCTGGGTCTGCTGATTGTAGACGACCAACTGCGTTAATTCTTGGTCCGATTGCAAATCCAACTGTTTCCTCAGATATTTCATTGAATTCGACTTTTGCTTTTTTCAATAATGCTTTTAATCCTGGACGCTCTGTATTTTGCAAGGCTCTAATTCCCTTTTTGGCAAGGAGTCGATTTTCTCCATGTAATGGAACAAGGTCAGCAATTGTCCCAATTACAGCCACATCTAATAAATCCACAGGGACCTCACCGCGTAAAGCATGTGCAACCTTAAAAGCAACCCCAACTCCAGCCAGTTCTTTAAAAGGGTACTGACTATTGGGCTTTTTCGGATGAATTATTGCCGTTGCAACTGGTAGTTCAGGGCCAACTTCATGGTGATCCGTAATAATTAAATCAATTCCTAATTCTTTTGCGACTTCTGCTTCATGGAGGGCTGAGATTCCTGTATCTACGGTTATAATTAAAGAAAATCCTTGCGATTTGGCCCATCGAAAGGCTGTTTCATTAGGTCCATAGCCTTCTGTGAATCGATTTGGTATATAAAAATCTACAAGTGCACCTTTTTCTTTTAATGCAGTAACCATAACAGTCGTACTGCTCACACCGTCGGCATCATAGTCACCAAATACTAAAATTCGTTCCTCGTTTTTAATAGCTTTCATTATTCTCTCAATAGCTGTATCCATTTGATCAAGTAGGAATGGATCGTGAAACTCTAAGCTATCTGGTTCTATAAATTCCCGCGCTGTACGGGCGGTCGTGAGTCCTCTATTCACTAGTAGGGATGCTACTAAAGGTGTAACCTGCAGTTCCTTAACTAGTAGATCTGTATTTATCTGGTTGTATTCATTTACTTTCCAACGAGTTTTAGATTGTAACAAAAGTTTCACCCCTCAACCATACTATTATACCGAAGCAAAAGGTGCGTTACAACGATTGACATTTTTCAAAAACTATATTAATCAAATACGCATGACGTATTTGTGCCCAGATTTTTTAGGCC
>NZ_JBALOX010000008.1:32243-33466 GCF_036965165.1 Bacillus sp. JJ1521
CAGGACGTGGCGTTCTTAGTCTTTGATTTTAAGCGAGATACAGTGTAACTTCAATCGGGGAAATTTATTTTGCCAGTTGTTAGTTGAACCAATCGGGCATTTACTGGTAGTTGCCCTCTATGAGGGCCTAGTACCAATTAATGCGGGGAAAACTTCCTTTCAAAATCGCATGTCTACGCCGGAGGCTTTAACTTTATTCAGCCTTCAAATGAATAAAGTTAATCGTCGTCAGAGTAAGGGTTAATATGGATAAAGACATTTTGAACTTGCGCATATTCCATCAACTTCGCTTTTACCTTTTTCCCAACATTATGACCATCTTCCACAGTCATATAGGGATCAACAGAAATTTTCAAATCGACGATTACATAATGCCCGTGCTCACGTGCGTGAAGTTCTGTAATTTTCTTTACTTCTGGAACAGACATAACCAGCTTTCTAAATTCGGTTGTATCTTCGTCATGTAACACATGATCTAGGGTATTATGGATGGCTTCGGTTCCAAATTCCCATGCCATTTTAACAATAAGAACGGCAACAACTAGTCCCGCTACAGGGTCAGCATATACAAGCCAATCTAGTCCGAGATAGCCACCTAGAATGGCACCTATGATCCCTACAAGCGTTGCGAGCGAGGCAAATACGTCAGATCGATCATCATACGCATTAATAATGAGTGCATCACTCCTAATCTTTATTCCAAGATTATATTTATATCGAAACATGATTTCTTTAATGATGATGGAAAATAGGACGGCATAAATAGCCATTGTCTTAGGAACTTCAATAGGTTTAAAGAAGGATTCAATCGAGGCTTTCCCAATTTCAAATCCAACAAGTGCCAATAAAACAGCAACAATGATGGCCGAAACTGACTCAGCTTTCCCATGTCCATATGGATGATCTTCATCAGGTGGTCTTTTCGCAGCACGTACTCCTATGTATACAGCTACCGAACCGGCAACATCTGAAGCAGAATGGACTGCGTCAGCAATAAGCGCCCGACTATTTGATTGAACTCCAATTACCCATTTAATAATCGCGAGAATAATATTCCCCACAACACCAATGATGATGGCTTTTTCTGCTTGTTTAAAACGATCATTCTCCTTCAAAAAATCCTCATCCTCCCCATGTAGATTGAGAATATATCAAATACACCTTGGCGTATTTGCGCCCGATTTTCAGGCCCACACGATGTGGGTCATAAAGACGTTGCCACA
>NZ_JBALOX010000008.1:33587-42481 GCF_036965165.1 Bacillus sp. JJ1521
GGAGGCTTTAACTTTAATAGCAGAAGTTACCAACTTCTGCTAATTAAAGTTACACATGCTTTTTAGTGTAACCAAAATCAAAACAACTCATCAAGTATTAGGTTTAGGCAGAAATAAAAAGCCGTGAATAACTCACGACTTTTTACTGTTTACACTACACTTGTGGTTCCGTCTCTGTTTTTACAGTTTGTTTTTTTGTGATTTGCTTTGTCTTCCATACTAACCAAAGCTGTGCAGCAATGAAGATGGAAGAATACATACCAGCCACTAAACCAATTGTTAATGCAAATGAGAAATTAGTGATTGCTTGTCCACCTAATAATAATAAGGCAACACTTGTAAAGAGAACAGTTATAACCGTATTTACGGAACGATTTAATGTCTGTCTTAAACCAGCATTTACGACACTAGCGAGGTCTTCATATGTTTTAATACGCTTTTTCTTCTTTAATAGTTCCCTAATTCTGTCAAAAGTAACAATTGTATCGTTGATCGAGTAACCGATAATCGTTAAGACGGCAGCGATAAAGGTAACATCTACCTCGAGTCTCGTGACACTAAAGATTACAATCATAAAGAATGCATCATGGATTAATGATACAATCGCTGCAAGTCCCATTATCCATTCAAATCGGAATGCAACATAGATACAAATACCAGCCATCGCAATTAAGCTAGCATAAAATGCGTTACGCGCCAATTCCTTTCCAACTGTTGGGGAGACCGTACTTACGTTAGGATCTGCTCCGTATAGATCTTGGAAATGGGCTTTTACTTTAGTTACTTCATCTTTTGATAACTCATCAGCAAATCTTGCAACCCCAATATTTTTTTCATCCCCAGAAATAATGACTTCCTTAGCTTCTAGATTTAGCTTGCTAATTTCATCTGTAAATTCCTCTTGGGAGATAGGATGGTCTGCAAGTACCTCCATCCGAGTACCAGCCATAAAATCAATTCCAAGATTAAGTTTAAAGATTACTAAAAACGCAATCCCTGCAATGACCATTATACCGGAAGCAATGAAGAATTTATTTTTGTGCTTCGCAAAATCAAAGCGATCAAATCGGGTTGGGAAATTTCCTTCTGGATCAGCATCAGCTAAGTTTCTAATCTGATTTTGTTTGACACCAAACCAGCCTGGTCTTTTATTTAAAAATTTACTATTAACCCATAGTCCAAGTAAAAGTCTGCTTCCATATACTGCCGTTAAGAAGCTTAATAAAATACTGACGATTAACATCGTAGCAAAGCCTTTTACTGCACTTGTACCAAAAATAAATAAGACAACACCAGCTAAGATAGTTGTAATGTTTGCATCAAAAATAGTCAGGAAAGAGTTTTTATTACCTGTACGGTATGCAGATAAGGTTGATTTTCCAGACCTTATCTCTTCCTTTATTCTTTCGTAGGTAATGATATTTGCATCAACCGCCATACCTACCCCGAGGATTAAGGCCGCTATACCTGGTAAGGTCAGTACAGCATTCATCCAGTCAAAGACAAGTAAGTTTAAATAAACAAAGATACTTAACGTAATGGCAGCAATTAAACCTGGGAAACGGTAAAATACAAGCATGAATAATAGCACTAAGAAAATACCGATTGCTCCTGCGAAAACTGTTTTATTTAATGCTTGCTCACCAAACTTTGCTCCAACTGAAGTTGAATAGATTTCAGTCAAATCTACAGGAAGTGCACCTGCATTTAATAAGGAAGCAAGTTCATTTGCAGATTCAACAGTAAAATTTCCACCCGTGATTGAAACTGTTTTTGTGTTAAACACTTCACCAACTGTTGCTGCAGAAAGAAATTTCGGATTTGGTTTTTGACTTTCAGACGCATAGGAATCTACACCTTCTTCAAAGTCTAACCATATCACCATTAAATTGTTTGGATACTGGTCGAGAACTTTTTGTGTAGCATTTTTAAGATCATCTGCACTTTTTACTGTTAAGGCAACAGATGGTCTACCCATTTCGTCAAATGATTGTTTAGCACCATTTTGTGCTAATTGAGAACCATCCAGTAACACGTTATCATTTACATCTCTAAATGTAAGCTTAGCTTGGGTTGATAGAATTTCACGAACCTTATCTTGATCTTCTACACCCGCTAATTGTACACGGACGCGATCTTTACCTTCGATTTGAATATTTGGCTCATTTACCCCTAGTACGTCAACACGGTTGGTCAGTGCCTTTACCGTACTTACTAAGGCTTCCTTATCAATGACATCGCCTTTCTTAGCCGGCGTTACCTCATAGAGAATTTCAAATCCACCTTGAAGATCAAGTCCCAATTTAATATTTTTTGCGGTATCTGTACCAGTAACTCCTATTAAGGCACCAAAGAGAAGCACCACTACGAAGAACACCAAGATGCGGCCTTTTTTAACCATAAGTATGTAGATCCTCCTTTGTATAGCTTAAAAAACAAAGCTTGTCCTTTAAGCCCTCCATCACAATTATGAAACAATGCGATTTTCATGTCAATTGCAGTTTTTGTGAATACTTACCACATTAAAAAATTTTCAATAAAAGATTATAATAGCTTTTCTAATACGTCTTTTCCTTCACCTTCAAACCAATTTGGTGCTTTAAAAGCTTCTACAGTTGCATAGTTCATATAATCTCCAACTTTTACAGATAAAATATCGTTCACAATTTGATGCAAAAGCCTCTCTTCTTTTTCTTTTCTCCATGTTTTATTTTTCAGGAACTCCCAAAGTCCTTCCTCATTCACACTGTCATATCCATACAGTTCGAATTCTCCCAACTTACTTTGTAAAAATGGACGAACTGTTTCACGAAACTTGTCATACATGTGAGTCTCTGTTTGGTTCACTCGTCATCTCTCCCATTTTTTGTCTACTCAAATGCGCCTTGGCGTATTTGCGCCCAGATTTTTTAGGCCCTCACGAAGTGGGTCACAAAGACGTTTCCACAGGANNAGTCTTTGATCCTTTGCTCGAAAAATTTCCTTTAAAAATCTGTGGCATCCGCCGGAAGCTATAACTTTATTCGGTAGGGATTTTGTCCTACTGAATAAAGTTAATAGAACTTGTCATGCTTGGCCACATACCATGCATATAGTTAATTGTAAATGATATCACCTTTTTTGAGAAGGTAGGGAAAATGAATTGTCAAAGCAAACATTCCTTAAAGGCACATTAATATTAATTATTGCAGGACTCATCACCAGAGTTTTGGGATTTATAAATAGAATTGTTGTCGCACGGCTTATCGGTGAAGAAGGTGTGGGGCTTTATATGATGGCAATCCCCACATTTGTACTCACCATTACATTGACTCAAATGGGACTGCCAGTAGCCATTTCGAAATTGGTTGCGGAAGCGGAAGCACAGGGTGATAAGAGAAAAATAAAAAAAATTCTGGTTGTTTCTTTATCAATAACAGGCGCATTAAGTATTATCTTTACACCAATGATGATTTTTCTTGCACCGCTATTATCAGAGACTTTACTTACTGACCAACGAACCTATTATCCATTATTAGCTATTTCTCCGATTGTTCCAATTGTGGCGATTTCATCTGTTCTCCGTGGATACTTCCAAGGTCGTCAAAATATGAAGCCGCCTGCCTATTCACAGGTCATCGAACAAATCGTCAGGATAACGTTAGTATATGTGTTTACAAAAGCATTTTTACCGATGGGAATTGAATACGCCGCTGCAGGAGCAATGCTTTCAGCTGTTGTTGGAGAATTAATGTCCTTAATCTATTTATTCTTAATGTTTAAATTAAAAAAACGGATTCGGATCCGGAAGAACTTTTTCAAATCTGTTAAGCACGGAAAAGAAACCTTCAATGATTTAACGCGAATTGCAGTTCCCACATTAGGAAGCAGACTAATCGGGTCAATCTCGTGGTTTTTTGAACCGATTGTAGTTGCCCAAAGTTTAGCGATTGCTGGTGTTGTTACCCATCTAGCTACGAGGCAATATGGAGAGCTTACAGGTTTTGCATTACCGCTACTCATGCTTCCATCTTTTATCACAACTTCACTGTCAACAGCTCTTGTCCCTTCTATAAGTGAAGCTGTAGCAAAAAAACAATCGCTATTAATTGAATATCGACTTAAACAGGCGCTGCGTTTATCACTCGTATCCGGTGGCTTGTCAATTGTTGTATTATATGTATTTGCTTCACCTGTTATGGAGCTTATGTACGGAAATAGTAATTCAGCCATTTATATAAAAGTGATGGCCCCATTTTTTATTTTTTATTATTTTCAGGGGCCTCTTCAAGCAACCCTGCAGGCACTTGATTTAGCGAAGGCGGCGATGATTAATAGTTTCATCGGAAATGTGATTAAAACAGCTGCTATCTTCGTTCTTGCAACCAGACCTTCCCTTGGGATCATGGGGGCGGCTCTTGCTATTGTCATTGGAATGATGCTCGTCACATTGCTTCATTTTTCAACGATTATTAAAGTCATCTCCTATAGCTTCTATATTCGTGATTATCTTAAAAGTGGCATTACAATGGTTCTCTCCGGAATTGGTGGACACTATTTTTATCAGCTTTTCCTAACAGACAGTTCCCTTATCATCCGGACACTCGCAGCCATTAGCGTTACATCATTCATTTATATCGTCTTTCTCTTTGTTTTTAAACTTTTGACAAAAGAAGAAGTTAAAAGAATCCCATTTATTGGACCAAAACTTGCATTACTGTTATAAAGACGAAAAGGTAACCGAGCGGTTACCTTTTTTCGTCCTTGATATCTACATGTAATTTCCCATGGTGATAGCTGCAATAGGAGATTTTCGTAAGATCGCTATGCCCAAGCTTCTTCATTTCAGACATCAGCCAATCTTTAGATTTATTGATTTGATTTAAATGTTCAACCTGGATTTGACCATCAAGGATCAGGGGTAAATCTATTGTATAATCTGTGATTTCGGAGGATTGATTCTGCCCTTTTGTCAGAACGGACAACTCACCTGAGGATTCTAATACAGCAAACTCCACATCAGCTAAGTTCTTCACATTTTTTTCACGTAACTGCATCATCAAGTCATCCAGATTATAACGTTGCTGTCTCATGGCATGTTCATCTATTTTACCCCTGTTAATGATTACCGTTGGTTTACCATCAATGATTTCTCTGATTTTCTTATTTTTCAATGATAAAAGTGCTAATGAGTATTGGATCACCATAAGTAAAAGCATCGGTATGACGGAATGCATAAGTGGATCTTTCGTTGATTCAATCGCAATAACAGCCATCTCAGCAATCATCATAGATACAATTAAATCCAGAAGGCTAAGTTCACCAATTTCACGCTTACCCATCAATCTAAAAATCAAGAGAATAATGACATAAAGTAAAACAGTTCTCCCGATTATGACGAGGTATTCCCCCAAAACGAAAGCCCCCTCTTATATGAGTAAATGATTAAAAAACATAGTACATGTTAGTTTGCACAAGTGGAAGAAAAACATAAACCACAGGTTTTTCCAGCCCTACTTATTTGGACAAGAAAAGTTTGTTCTTTTTATTCTAATTCAAAGTGGACATGAATATGCTCGTACTAAGGGTATCGTATGATAAATGAGGGGGAGAGAAAAGAGATGAGGAAAATGGGCGTTGCAATGGTTTATGGTGTCGCAGCAATTTTTGTAATTGTGATTGTATCTAGTTTACTTATTTCACTATTAATGCGGTTTACTTCACTTCAAGAATCATCTATGTCTTGGGTGATTTTAGGTGCTTCCTTCATTGCGCTATTTGCTGGGGGATTTGTATCAGGGGGAAAAGGAAAGGAAAAAGGATGGCTAATTGGTGGTGGAACAGGAATTTTGTATTCCATTCTTGTGCTTATCGTACAATTCTTAGGCTATGATGCTACCTTCACAGCAGAACAAACAATGTACCATGTTGGCTTTTTAGCTGCTGCTATCATTGGTGGAATATTCGGAGTGAATATGACTACACCATCAAGAAGAGAGGCATAAAAGCTAGTATTAAAAAAGAGCGCCGTAGACGCTCTTTTTTACTGAATTCAATTAGTCTTTATTGACATCACGTACTGCTTGTCTATCGTATGTAAGATTCGCATTGCCGGATTTAATGACTACCTTGTTTTCATCGATTGAATCAATAATTCCGTGTAAGCCACCAACTGTAACTACTTTATCGCCCTTTGCAAGATTAGACTGCATTTGGACTGTAGCCTTTTGACGCTTTTGTTGTGGACGAATTAACAAGAAATAGAAAATCGCAAACATTAGAATTAAAGGACCAACTGTTCCTAAAATACCTTCCATTCATTTCACCTCCCACTTTATCATCTTCTACATTTTTTTCTTTATTAGAAATTTTTCGCGTTCGGTTTGTTGAAACCATATCGCTCAAAAAATTCTGCACGGAAGTCCCCAAGACGGTCCTCTCGAATCGCTTGTCTGACTTTCTCCATTAATTTTAACAGAAAATGTAGATTATGATAAGTAGTAAGTCGAATTCCAAATGTTTCGCTTGTTTTAATTAAGTGTCGAATGTAGGCACGACTATAATTTTGACAAGTGTAGCAATCACAATTTTCATCTAATGGTCTAAAATCACGGGCATATTCTGCGTTTTTCACAACTAATCGACCCTCACTCGTCATGAGCGTTCCATTACGAGCAATTCTCGTTGGAAGAACACAGTCAAACATGTCGATACCACGGATAGCCCCATCAATAAGTGAATCCGGTGAACCTACACCCATTAAATACCTAGGCTTATCATTTGGCAAATGTGGAGTTGTAAATTCAAGAACTCTGTTCATCACATCTTTAGGCTCTCCAACAGATAAACCACCTACTGCATAGCCGGGAAAATCCAAGGATACTAAATCTCTTGCACTTTGTTTACGAAGTTCCTCATATTCTCCCCCCTGAACAATCCCAAAAAGACCTTGGTCTTGTGGGCGACTATGAGCTTTTAGACATCTCTCAGCCCAACGACTCGTCCGTTCGACTGACTTTTTCATGTATTCAAAGGTAGCTGGATAAGGAGGGCATTCGTCAAATGCCATCATAATATCTGAACCAAGCGCATTTTGGACTTCCATTGATTTTTCAGGAGATAAAAACAACTTGTCACCATTTAAGTGATTTCTGAAATGGACACCTTCTTCTTTAATTTCCCGGAATTCACTTAAACTAAATACCTGGAAGCCACCTGAATCCGTAAGAATGGCTCTATCCCAATTCATGAATTTATGTAAGCCGCCCGCTTCTTTAATAATGTCATGACCTGGTCTTAACCAAAGATGATAGGTATTACTTAAAATAATTCCAGATCCCATTTCTTTAAGGTCCTCTGGTGACATTGTTTTTACCGTTGCAAGAGTTCCAACAGGCATGAATGCAGGAGTTTCAAAAGAACCATGTGGTGTATGTACAATTCCTAATCTTGCACCTGTCTGTTTACAAGTCTTAATATGTTCGTATCTTATTGCCGTCACTTAAAATTGTCTCCTTTGTCATGGGTAGTGGTTAGTCACCACCCGAAATTTCCGATTATTTAATAAGCATTGCATCTCCAAAGCTAAAGAAACGGTATCGCTCTTTTACTGCTTCGTTATAGGCATGAAGGATATTATCACGCCCCGCTAATGCGCTCACAAGCATGATTAATGTAGACTTTGGAAGATGAAAGTTCGTGATGAGTCCATCTATTGCTTCATACTCATATCCAGGATAAATGAATATACTTGTCCAACCGCTTGACTCGGTGAATTTTCCGTTCTTTTTCACAATCGTTTCAAGCGTTCTTGTTGAAGTCGTTCCTACAGAAATGATTTTTCCACCCTGTACTTTCACATCGTTTAGCAATTTAGCCGTTTCCTCAGTCATCTGATAAAACTCGGAATGCATATCATGATCCTCAATTGTATCCGAGTTTACCGGGCGGAATGTTCCCAACCCGACATGCAAGGTTATAAATGCGATATGTACACCCTTGTCACGAATTTCTTGAAGAAGCTCTTCTGTAAAATGAAGTCCTGCTGTAGGTGCAGCAGCAGACCCTCGATGCTTCGCATAAACAGTTTGGTATCGCTCCTTGTCATCCAATTGTTCGTGAATATATGGAGGCAAAGGCATTTCACCTAGCGCATCTAAAACCTCGTAAAAAATTCCTTCATAGTGAAAATCCAATATTCTTCCACCATGATCACCGATTGCCAAGCAAGTAGCTTTTAAGCGTCCATCACCAAAGGTTAACAAAGTACCTTCCTTTACTCTTTTTGCAGGCTTTACAAGTGTTTCCCATGTATCCCCATCTTTTTGTTTTAAGAGAAGCACTTCTACTTTTGCCCCTGTATCCTCTTTTACACCATAAAGTCGAGCAGGAAGGACACGAGTATCGTTTAAAACTAGGCAATCTCCTTCATTTAAGTAAGATAGGATGGATCGAAAATGAGTATGAGTAAGTTCACCCGTCTCCTTATCTACTACCATTAATCTTGATGCCTCTCGATTTTCTAATGGAGTTTGCGCAATTAATTCTTCTGGTAAATCAAAATCAAATAAATCTACTTTCATATTTTCACCTTTTTTCCACTTACTTTTTACCGGAACCGACCAAATACATAAAATATCAACGATAATACAATGCTAATTACAATCGATGTTACAATTGGAAAATAGAAGGTTGTATTTCCCTTTTTCAATACAATATCCCCTGGCAACTTTCCAATAAAATGTATAATAAACCCGACAACTAATAATAGAATTCCCATTATCATTAGCATTTTACCCATTTAACTTTATTCACTCCTTATATAGTGTTGGAACGTATTTTATAAGAATATACAATTTTCTTTGTGGATGAAGTAGTACTGAATAAAGTTAAAATCCTCCGGCGGATGCCACGAT
>NZ_JBALOX010000008.1:42609-45727 GCF_036965165.1 Bacillus sp. JJ1521
GCCTAAAAATCGGGCGCAAATACGCAAAGCGTATTTGATTAGGTTTACTCCTTTGGAACCTCAATTTGAAAATGTTGATATACAAGTTCTGTTACGACTCGACCACGTGGGGTTCTTTGCAGAAAGCCAATTTGTAAGAGGTATGGCTCGTATACATCTTCTATCGTAAGAGCCTCTTCTCCAATTGTAGCAGAAATCGTCTCAAGTCCAACTGGACCACCACGAAACTTCTCAATGATTCCTTTAAGTAATTTATGGTCAATATGGTCCAGTCCTAAACGGTCGACCTGAAGTAATTCTAGTGCCACATTCGCCATTTGCGTCGTAATTGTACCATCGCCACGCACTTGTGCGAAATCCCTTACCCGTCTAAGCAAACGGTTGGCAATCCTTGGCGTTCCTCTTGACCGCCTCGCAATTTCATATGCAGCTGGGTCTTCGATTTCAACCTCTAATAAATCCGCTGTCCTAGTTACGATATCAGCAAGCTGATTTTCATTGTAATATTCGAGACGACTAAGCACTCCGAATCTGTCCCGAAGTGGGGCAGATAAGGAACCAGCACGTGTGGTTGCTCCAACTAGAGTAAAGGGTGGCAAATCGAGTCGGACAGAGCGTGCTCCCTCTCCCTTTCCGATAACAATATCCAAACAAAAATCCTCCATTGCTGGATATAGAACTTCCTCGATTGAACGCTGGAGGCGATGGATTTCATCAATAAAAAGGACATCTCCCGGTTCAAGTGCTGTCAAAATAGCTGCTAAATCCCCAGGCCTTTCAATCGCTGGGCCTGAGGTCGTGCGAATATTAACGCCCATTTCGTTTGCAATAATCGTAGCTAGCGTCGTTTTCCCCAGCCCCGGAGGTCCATATAATAATACATGGTCTAAGGTCTCCTGCCTCATTTTTGCAGCTTCAATGAAAATCGCTAAATTCGATTTTACCTTTTCTTGACCAATATACTGGGATAAGGTTTGCGGTCTAAGGCTTTGCTCGATTGCTGACTCTTCGTAATTGGCACTACCTGAAACGATTCTGTCCTCCATTCAAGCAACCCCCTTATTTTAATAGCTTTTGTAAAGCCTTTTTAATATATTGATCAGTTGATAGCTTTTCTTTTCTTAATTCAGGCAATACTTTTTTGATTTCTCTTTCTGCATATCCTAACACTTTTAATGCTTCTACAGCTTCATCAAGTTCTGTATGACTTGTATTTATCTCAAGCTCATGATCTTCGGAAAATAAATCAGGATGTAATGAAGGCATAAGGTCATGAAGCTTTCCTTTTAAATCCAAAATGATTTGACGTGCAGTCTTTTTACCTACACCTGGGAACTTTACTAAATATTTTTCATCCTCATTCTCTATCGCTCGAATGACCTGTTGGGGTTCTCCAGAGGCAAGAATCGCTAGCCCGCCTTTTGGACCGATACCTGTAACATTTAACAATTTCAAAAATAAGGCACGCTCCTCACGTGTCTTAAAACCATAGAGAGACAATATATCCTCTCGAACATGCTGATATGTATAAACGGTTTCCTGACTTTCTCTTTTAAAAACAAATGGATTAGGCGTATTAATTTGATAGCCTACTCCGTTATTTTCAACAACAATGTATTCAGGATTTATATATACAACCGTTCCTTTAATAAATTCAATCAAACGTCTTCTCTCCCCTACTTTGCTGTACATTATTTTATCATATTCGACAAGAAAAGACTAAAATAAAAGAGAGACCAGAAGCTTTCCTAGTCTCTCAAATATTTAAGTATTAAGGGGAGGATGTGTATGTCTTATAAGTTTCAATCACATTAATATATTCGTCCTTTGTACCAACCTTGATGCCCTTTTTTAATAAATCATGCTGGTAGCTTTCAAGCTTTTCAACATCGATTTGAAAGAATGATTGGATGACTTTTTCAGATTCATCAGGTTTCCCGTTAAAAATCGATAAAATTCCATCTTCCGTCAAACCAAAGTAGCCGTTTGTTTTAAGTAATGGCGAAATATCGTCTACACGCTGTTGAAACACAACCTGATCTTCATCTTGATGGACTAAGTTCCACCCCTCATACTGGGCCCAAAAATCTTCCATTGATAGGATCGTTTCTTTCAGTATTTCTTCGCTTACCTCACCATCAACATAAACACGTTCAAGAATGACAGTAACCTCTATTGGACCGTCCACTTCATGAACTGTATCCTTATTTTCCTCTGCTAATTCTGCACCGTTTCCTGAAAAGCTTGGCAATATTAATACAACCGCTAGACAAACGATCACCTTTGCTATCGTTCTCATTTTGGCATCACCTCTTACATTTAATTGCCAACTACTTTATATTTAACAATGACCGCCCTACACCCATTAGTGTGACCAAAATTAACAGGTTTATCCAATATTTTTCACATTTATTTTCATTAGAAAGGGATGTCCAAAAAGGACATCCCAAATTATTAACTAACCCCTATTTTGATTTGTAAACGGAGCTTTTATGGTGTTTCCAAGGTTGTCAAAGAGGTCTTTAATGTCAGCATCGATTGTTTCGCGTCTGTTTCCATTACGAATGTCATTATCGATGTCACGAACACGAGTAAAAGTACCTTCATCTGTCACAACATTTACATTTCGATTTCCCGCTAGCGGTGCAACTGCTTTTTCAACTGCATTTTGGACATTATTATTGTTGCTATTATTATTTGTATTAATAGCAACCAGGACATTATCGTCTGTCACGATAACATGAACATCGTTAACATTTTTAACCTTATTAGCACGTTCGGAAATTTTACGGACTAAATTTCCATTGTCATTGTAATATCCATAAGTGTGTACCCTATGGTTATTGTCGTTGAGATGGCTACTATAGTTGCGATCTGCATATCCATGCGTATTATATCCAATTGTATTTGGATTGCCATCATTATAAGGGTTAATTGTACGTCCATTACGGTTATTCATTATCCCAGTCCGGCGCTGTTCATCGCGATAATTCATAATTCCTGGACGGTTTTTTCTAGCTTTATCGTTATCTAAAACACCGGTGTTGTTATTGTTATACCGATTGTTCATGATACCGATTCCGTTATTTCTGTCGTTCCAATTGTTCATGATACCGGT
>NZ_JBALOX010000008.1:45817-46540 GCF_036965165.1 Bacillus sp. JJ1521
TGTTATTTCTGTCGTTCCTGTTGTTCATTACTCCGGTTCGATCGTTCCTGTTAAAGTTGTTGCCATTTCGGTCCATAATTTCTGTTAATGGACCATCGTTGTCACGAAGATGATATCCTTTTCCGTTACGGTCATACCGGTCATTAACATTTTCGTTTGAGTAATACCCAATTGGTCTTGCATTATCATTATAATCCCTATTTGGCGCTGCTCCCTGATTGGTATTACAAGCCGTTAGACCCCCAAGCAATAATGCTGCAGTTGAAACTGAATAGAGTATCTTCCTCAATACAATAACCCCCTTTGACCTTTTGAACATAAATTCATGTTCATCTTTTAGGTTGGCTTATCAAAGGGGGATTATTTCTGTTAGTTTTTTGCAGGTTATTAAAATTTTGGACTTGATGTATTTTTACTTTTTCCCAATTTTTTTGTAGAACGCATACTAAAAAATAAAAGGACGAATTTTTTATCCGCCCTTGCAATTATTTGAATTTATTTTAATCGTCTAGGTCATCATCTACATCAGGCATGTTAAACATTGGATTAAACCCCATTTGTTGATTTGGATTCATGCCAAAAGGTCCGCCAGGGAATCCACCTTGTTGAAATTGTCCCGGAAATCCTGGTTGCCCCATCGGGAAGCCTTGTTCAGGAAATTGACCCGGGAATCCTGGTTGACCCATTGGTAGGCCTTGTTGCGGAAATTGCCCTGGTATTCCA
>NZ_JBALOX010000009.1:0-20575 GCF_036965165.1 Bacillus sp. JJ1521
CCACAGGAAGTGGCGTTCTTAGTCTTTGATCTTACTGCTCGAAAAATTTCCTTTGAAAATCTGTGGCATCCGCCGGAGGACTTTAATTTTATATGCCGGATAAGAGCAGCGTATAAAATTAAAGCCTTCCTGCAAGAAAGAGCAGAAAGGCACAATTTTGTGATTCCTTCCTCTCATCTACCAAAGCGTTTGCTTTGTGTGAATTGGCACCTTTTCAACTGTTGTTGACGGTTGCTGGGCTTCATCGGGCACATCCCTCCACCTCTCTAAATAAGAGTAATCAATTTATTTACTTATTATCGTTACTAAACAACTCGAAGGTTATCTTATCACCTGATAGATAAGGTGTCAATGGAAAAAATATGACTAATGCACTAAAGTCAATTTTCTTAAACTGTCGGTAATGGTAATACTGAACTTGTTCCGTTTGCTGCTTTAATCGCTTGCTCTAAATCTTCTAAAATATCCTCAACATTTTCAATCCCAACAGATAAACGAACTAAGTCTTCTGTTACACCAGATAATTTTAAATCCTCTGGACTTAATTGTTGGTGTGTTGTGCTAGCTGGATGAATAATTAAGCTCTTAGCGTCTCCAACGTTTGCAACATGTGACCAAAGCTCAACACTATTGATTAATTTCTCGCCAGCTTCTCTTCCTCCTTTAATACCAAATATAAGAACTGAACCTGCACCTTTAGGTAGGTATTTATCAGCTAATTGTTTGTTAGGATGGTCGTCTTCACCAGGATACAATACCCATTCAACCCCAGGATGGTTTTTAAGATAAGAAACCACTTTTTTCGTATTTGCAATGTGCTCCTTCATTCGAACGTGTAATGTTTCAAGACCTAGGTTAAATTGGAATGAATTATAAGGACTTAGAGCTGGACCTAAATCACGAAGAAGTTGAACTCTTGCTTTGATAATATATGCAACTGGCCCTAACGCTTCAGCAAAGACCAAATCATGGTAGCTTGGATCTGGTGTTGTAAACCCAGGGAATTTTGGTGAATTCCAATCAAATTTACCACTATCAACGATAATTCCACCCATTGTTGTTCCATTCCCTAGTAACCATTTTGTAGCAGAATGAACAACAATATCTGCCCCATGTTCAATTGGTCTACATAAGTATGGTGTTGCAAATGTATTGTCAATAATTAGCGGAATTCCTGCTTCATGGGCAATGTTTGCGACGGCTTCAATATCGAGGATATCTAAGCTTGGGTTTCCGATTGTTTCAGCAAAGATCGCCTTTGTATTTGGCGTAATGGCTTGGCGGAAGTTTTCAGGATTTGTTGGTACTACTAAATGCGTCTTAATTCCGTATTTAGGAAGCGTGTTAGCGAATAAGTTATAAGTTCCACCATAAAGGGTAGAAGCAGATACAATCTCGTCGCCTGCACCCGCAATATTCAGAATCGCCGTTGTAATTGCAGCCATTCCACTTGAAACTGCTAATGCACCAACTCCACCCTCTAATTGTGAAACTCTTTCTTCAAAAACAGTTGTTGTTGGGTTATGGATACGAGTATAAATATAACCATTTTCCTTTAGACCAAATAGATTTGCTGCATGTTCGGTTGAATTAAATTTATATGCATTTGATTGATAGATTGGAACTGCTCTTGCTCCAGTTACTGGATCAGCTTCAAGACCCCCATGTATCGCGATTGTTTCGGGTCTATAATTTTTTTGTTTTTCACTCATCTGAATCTCTCCCTTTGTTTTTATGTTTATAAAAATAAAAACCTCTTCATTAAGAAGAGGTGTATGTACGGATTCTCTTCTTATCTTACAGACAAACTAAGTCTGTTGGATTTAGCACCGTGTAAAATAACCGGTTGCCGGGCTTCATAGGGCCATTCCCTCCGCCACTCTTGATAAGATTATAAGTATGAAATTTTAATGTTTTAATAGATTAATATTATGCTAACTCTTTTTCTTTTATAAGTCAACATGAATTTTTAGAAAAAATGGTGAATTCTAAATTCCGTGTTTTTTCTTATATCGACACCAATACAGAACAGACTCTACAAATTTTGTGCATCTGCTCCTTTTTTCCGGGGAAATATGACATTTTATGATATTTTTGCTAAAGATTTCCCCTCATTACGAAAGGACTTTCTACTGAAAACAATCAGGAAATAAAGTGATCCTATTAAGTACAAGACAGACGTGATTGTAAATACATATGCGTATCCCCAATAAGCGCCATGCAGCATCACAATTGAAGTGGATACAGGTCCCATTAATGCCCAGCCTAATGAGAACACCATTTGATTCACTGAATTGGCAAGCCCCTTCATCGAATCGTTCACACGTCCCATTACAAGGGATGCTTGGATTGGATTACCCGCATTCATTAATGCTTGTCTAAATAAGAACGCAATGGCTGCAATGTAAAGATTCTCGGTATACCCAGTGAGTAAAAGGAATGGCAGCGATGATAATTGTAAATAAACTACAGCGCGAACCTCTCCCACCTTACTAACAATATAGGGACCTATAATCATCGCAATTGCGGTTGCTGCTTGCCCCAATGAGAGAATTAAACCGATTATTGTATTACTAGCTAAAAAGCGATCTGCAAAATACAGATTTAGATAAGGAATGACTAATCCGGAACCGAACCCAATGATCATCTGTGCAAAGGCAAACAAAGCAATTAGTTTGATTTGCGATTTATTTGCCTTTATTTTTTGACCAAAGGATACAACTGTTTTCATTTCCGGTTGTTTTCTTTGTTCGTTCATTTTAATGATTGGTAGAATTCCTGCAACATAGATAACAGTTGCAATTAAAAGCGTGATTCTTACACTCCAAAGTCCACTCATATGAAAAATAAATTGGAATGTGTCTGACAATGCTCCACCTGCAATGTTTCCAACAACCTGCGCAACCATCATGATTGCAGAATGAAAGCTAAAGAGATGAACCCTTTGTTTAGCAGTTGTGTTTTCCGCTAACCACGGAACACCGGAAACCTGAATAAAAGCAGTCGACAAGCCTGTTAAAAAGGCTGTCGCTACGAGTAATTGTTCAACATCTAAAATACTTCTAGCAAAAAAAGCTATAGTTGAAACTGCGACACCTAGTAACATCACTTTTTTCCGACCGAATTTATCACTCATAAGACCTGCGGGTACTAGAATAATCGCAGAGGCCAACGCTGTCATGGCAATGATAGTTCCATTTGTTTGCTCGGAGTAGCCTAGTTCACGTACATAGAAATTATACATAATTGTAAACATACCCATGCCTAACTGTGTAAAAATAGTCGCAAAAATAAATAGTTTAATATTTTGATTGTATGATTTGTATTGGGTTTTCCATCCAGTAAATATACCGCTCATATGTGCTCCTACGATGTTTTAAGTATTTCGACTCCCTAAACATCATACAACTTTTTACAAAAATTGCAATAAAAAAACAACGCAAAATCACGTGCGTTGTTTAGTCCTTTGAGATTATTTCAAGCAAATATGGCACCGAGTGGAAAGCATAGTATTTTTGTATGACTTCCCCATTTTTCACATGCATTAAACAAGGGACACTCTCGATTTCCCATTCGATTGCTTTCCCGGGTAAATAATTGAGATCGCTTTTTCCGATGGTTAGGTTAGGAAGTAATTCATCTACCACCGTGATCATTTTTGATGCCACTTGGCAGGTTCCACACATCGGAGTATATAAATAAAGCCAAAACTCATCTGTATTGGCGAGCCCCGCATCAATTTCGTGTTCTTTCCATTCTTGCATATTTCCTACAACCTTTGTTTTCTTAATTAATTTTATTGTATCATGTTTTTAGAAAAAACATATAAATTAGGCTTTATATGCTTACTACAATAAAAATTCTGCGTGAACATCAATATTTGCTGAAAGAAGTACTGTTGCAATATGCTGTTCAGGGGCTGTCGCAACCTCGCGATATGTTTTATCGATAAACAAATGCCGTGCTTCAGGAAACTCGCGTTTAAACTGTTTTCTTAGCTTATCACCCGCACTGTCAGCATCCACTAATATATAAACATCTTTATTAAATAAATGTTCAATTAATTCATCAAGTTTAGAAATACTAATCGTTCCATTTGTACAAATGATTTCAACAGGTTCATTCACAACTGTTTCAACCTTCTTTTTATCCGTTCTCCCCTCAACAATGATTACTTTTTCTAAATCGTCAAAAGCCACCATTTCATCACCTTACTTCAAGTGTACATTATTTGTGCTTACTGAATCTATTCGATGTGTACAACTGCTTTTCCTTCATTTTATAGCTAGATTTGAGGTTTGGTGAATGCTTTACGAAGCTGAGTCAAAAAAAGGCAGTGGAAAAATCACCACTGCCACGCCATGTATCCTGTTTTTATAATGTCCTAAACATCCAATATTAAACAAAAAAGAACCATCAATAGGAGGTAGTCCTACCATGGTTCTTTCTTAAAAATAAATTAGTCTTCTTTTATCATTTCTTCGTACTGCTCAGCTGTCATAAGATTTTCAACATCTCCAGCATTTGCAGGTTCAACAACGATCATCCATGCTTTTTCATATGGAGATTCATTTACGAATTCAGGGCTGTCATCAAGGTCCTCGTTAATCTCAACAACTTTACCACTGATTGGTGCATAAAGCTCAGATACTGTTTTAACCGACTCAACACTTCCAAATGGCTCGTCAGCTTTAATTTCGTCGCCAATCTCTGGAAGTTCAACGAATACGATATCACCTAATTCAGATTGTGCAAAATCTGTAATTCCAATACGTACATTAGCGCCTTCGACTTTCACCCATTCGTGTTCTTCAGAATAACGTAATTCTTTAGGTGTGTTCATTTTATACCCTCCATTAATTCTATTTTATAAGATATATTTTACTCATTCCGCCTGAGTTTCCCCAAACAAAATGTTTATGTAAAAGTCCTATCAATGAATAGGTCCTTCATTCGATTTTATTTTGCCCACGTTTCTTCAAACTTCGCTTCGTTAAATCCAACGGTTACCTTGTTACCATCTGTAGTGAGTGGGCGCTTAATAAGCATTCCATCTGATGCAAGTATCTCTAGCAGTTCATCCTCAGACGCAGAACTCACTTTTTCCTTCAACCCAAGCTCACGGTATTTTTGACCACTTGTGTTAAAAAATTTCTTTAATTCTAATCCACTATTTTGGTACATTTCTTTTAACTGCTCTTTTGAAGGTGGATTCTCTACAATATGTATTTCCTCAAAAGCAACCTTATGTTCCTCAAGCCATTTTTTCGCTTTTCGACAGGTCCCGCATTTCGGATACCAATAAAATGTTAATGCCATCTTCTCACCACCTTAACTAAAAAGCGCAAGCGCCTTGTTCAGCCCCGACAAGCATAAGAAAAGCCGACGAGAAGGATGCCTTTTATCCTTCTTGACGGATTGGCTTATGACCTCGAGGGGCTAGGCGCTGGAGCTAGCCTAGCCACATTTAATATTTTACCATATTAGATTTTGAAACAAAAATATAGACCACTGATTAATTTCGACTTATTTCAAGTAAATCCTGCAAAGAAAAAGAAAAACCTTTTTTATTTGCATTGAAAAAGCCCCTATTAAATAGGAGCTTCTTTCAATGGTGTTGTTACACTGAATATTTTTCTGCCTCAATTAGAGTTGCGGCAATTTCACGTTTCTTCGCAATCACATTTACAGGGGTAAAGCGAGTTAATTTACGCAAAGCAGATGTCATCATACGTAATACATCGCCTTCTTCTGTTGCAACAAGGGTTTCTTTTGCATGAGCCTCAATTTCATTAAATGCTTCTTGAACAAATACTTGGGTATAAAGAATTTTTTGCTGATTTTTCACTTCACCAGTTTTATTGATTGCTTTTTCTGTACGTAGTACGACGGACTCCATCGCATAAATATTTGCTGCGATATCAGCAATATTTGCAAGGATCTCTTGTTCTTTTTCAAGCTTTGGCCCGAATTTCTGAGCAGCAAGACCTGCAATCATTAGTCCAACCTTCTTTGCATTACGAACTAAGTATTTCTCTTGCTCAAGAACGCCTTCACCCACTTCTTCAGGCATTAGCATCATTAACTCTTCTTGAAGCTGTGTTGCTTTTTCAAGTAAAGGTAATTCACCCTTCATTGCCTTACGCAGGAAAGTTCCTGGAACTAATAAACGGTTAATTTCGTTTGTTCCTTCAAAAATTCGGTTAATACGTGAATCACGGTATGCTCTTTCAATTTCATACTCCTGCATAAAACCATATCCACCGTGGATTTGAACGCCTTCATCCACGACATAATCTAAAACCTCTGTGTTGAAAAATTTATTGATGGAGCACTCAATTGCATATTCAGCAATTGATTTAGCTACTTCTTTACCATCCTTCACTTCTTCTTCTGATAATTGACCCATTCGGTCTTCAAAATATCCAACTGTGCGGTACACGCTAGATTCAGCCGCATAAATCTTTGATGCCATGTTGGCCAATTTTTCTTGAATTAAACCAAATTTTGAAATTGGTGTTTTAAATTGTTGACGTTGATTTGCATATTTTACCGCAAGTTCAAATGCACTCTTGGCTCCACCAACTGCACCTACACCTAGCTTATAACGGCCAATGTTTAAAATATTAAATGCAATAACGTGTCCTCTACCAGCTTCACCTAAAAGATTTTCGACTGGTACTTGTGCATCTTCAAGAATTAAAGTACGAGTTGAAGAACTCTTAATTCCCATTTTCTTTTCTTCTGCCCCAGTTGATACACCAGGAAACTCGCGTTCAACAATAAATGCAGAGAACTTATCACCATCAATTTTTGCATATACAATAAACACGTCAGCAAAACCAGCGTTTGTAATCCATTGTTTTTCGCCATTTAGCACATAATGAGTTCCTTCTGCATTTAATTTAGCAGTCGTTTTTGCACCAAGCGCATCGGAACCTGAACCCGGCTCTGTTAACGCATAGGCTGCAAGCAGCTCACCAGTTGCTAATTTAGGAAGGTATTTTTGTTTTTGCTCTTCGTTCCCAAAAAGAACGATTGGAAGAGAGCCGATTCCAACATGTGCTCCGTGAGAAATGGAGAAGCCGCCTGCCCTTGCCATTTTTTCAGCAATTAATGCAGAGCTTACCTTGTCTAGTCCTAGACCACCATACTCCTCTGGAACGTCTACTCCTAAAAGCCCAAGATCTCCCGCACTTTTTAATAATTTTACAGAGCGATCAAATTCGTGGTTTTCAAGATGTTCTACCTGTGGAAGAACTTCATTTTCGATATAATCTTCTGTTGTTTTTGCAATCATTTTATGTTCATCTGAGTAATCTTCCGGTGTGAAGACGCGGTCCGCTTCAAGATCTTCGATTAAAAAGCCTCCACCTAAAACGACTTTATCAGTTGCATTTGACATATTGTTTCCCCCTAAAAAGTATTCATTAAAGGCTAACCAATAAGATTAGCCAATATTTTTATGCTAATAATTCAAATACTCCGGCTGCTCCCATTCCGCCGCCGATACACATTGTGACAACACCAAATTGTACGTTGCGGCGCTTCATTTCATGCATTAATGTAAGTGTTAATTTTGCTCCGGTACAACCTAGCGGATGACCAAGTGCAATTGCACCACCATTTACATTTACTTTCTCTTCATCAAGTCCTAGTTCACGAATAACTTGAAGAGATTGCGAAGCAAAGGCCTCGTTTAATTCAAATAATCCAATATCAGAAAGTTCTAGCCCTGCCATTTTAAGTGCTTTTGGAATGGCAGCTACCGGACCAATTCCCATTACTTCAGGTGGCACCCCAGCTACTGCAAATGATCTAAATTTCACGAATGGCGTTAAGCCTAAGCTAATCGCTTTTTCACGATCCATCACCATTACTGCTGCTGCACCATCACTCGTTTGTGAGGCATTTCCTGCTGTAACTGAACCAGTCACTGAGAATGCGGGTCTTAGTTTTGCCAATACCTCAAGATTCGTATCTTCGCGGACACCTTCATCTTGAGAAAACTGGACATGTTTTTCAACTAATTTATTGTTTGCTTCGACATGACGCAGAGTGACGTCGACAGGTACAATTTCATCCAAAAACTTTCCTGCTTTTATAGCTGCTGCAGCTTTTTGATGACTTCTTACCGCAAAAGCATCTTGGTCTTCACGGCTAATCCCATACTTAACCGCAACTTGCTCAGCTGTGTGACCCATTCCCATATAATATTCAGGTGCTGTTTCCGCAAGTCTAGCATTTGGTCGGATAACATGCCCCATCATTGGTACTAGACTCATAGATTCTGCTCCACCTGCAATTGCTGTATCGGAATGACCTAACATAATTTTTTCTGCAGCGTACGCAATGGATTGGAGTCCAGAAGAACAATAACGATTTACAGTAATTGCCGGAACTGTATGGGATAGTCCTGCCAATGCTCCAATGTTTCGGGCCATGTTTAAGCCTTGTTCGGCTTCTGGCGTTGCACATCCAATAATTAAATCATCGATACTCCCATCATAATTTCCTGCACGCTTTAACGTTTCTTTGACAACTAATGCTCCTAAATCATCTGGTCTTACATTTGCAAGTGTACCTTTTTTCGCTTTTCCAACCGGGGTTCTCGCGCCGGCAACGATGACTGCTTCTTTCAACACATTCCCTCCTAACTTATTAAACAGGCAGGAGATTCAATCTCCTTCAGACATGTATGTTTAGTTACGTAATGGTTTCCCTTTTACAAGCATGTGTTGCATTCTTTGCTGTGTCTTAGGTTCACCGACAAGGCTAAGGAATGCTTCTCGTTCTAAGTCTAGTAAGTATTGCTCATCTACCTCAGTACCATATGGAACATTTCCACCTGCTATTACCCATGCAAGCTTCTTCGCAATCTTAAGGTCGTGGTCTGAAATATAGCCCGAATATTTCATTGCTTGTGCACCTAGAAGTAGAGTTGCATAACCTGTTTCACCAACCACTGGCACCTTCTTCCTTACAGGTCCTTTATAACCTTGTGCAGATAATGCCAATACAGATTGTTTTGCATCATGGATCAGGTGGTCACCATTGAAGCTAACACCATCTTCTTTTGTTAAAAAATTAGTTATTCGTGCCTCTTCTGCCGATGTTGACACCTTAGCCATTGCGATCGTTTCGAATACTTTATTAGCGACATTTTGTAGATTAACTTCTACTCCTGTCGGCATTCCTTGCAGGTGGTTGATATATAGCTCTTTGTTACCACCGCCGCCAGGGATAACACCAACACCTACTTCTACTAACCCCATATACGTTTCACTTGATGCCTGAACCTTCGCTGTAGGTAAACAGATTTCTGCACCTCCACCAAGAGTCATACCAAATGGTGCTACCACCACTGGTTTTTCACTGTATTTGATATTCATCATCGCTTGTTGGAAATTGCGAACGACTAGTTCGATGTCATAGAAGTTGTCATCCTGCGCTTCCATTAAAATCATCGCAAGGTTTGCACCGACACAGAAGTTTTTCGCTTGGTTTCCGATGACTAGACCTTTGTAGTTTTTCGCCACTTCTTCAAGTGAGGAATTGATCATCTGGATAATATCGAAACCGATTGCATTATTCGGTGATGTAAATTCTAATAATGCGACATCATCGCCTAAATCTATTAAACTTGCTCCACTGTTTTTCTTAATGACGCCATTTGTTTCTTTTAAGGTTTTAATATGAATATGCTTCGGATTTACCTTAACGGATTTGTATTCACCATTTTGATAATAAGAAACAGAGCCATTTTCATTCTTATAAAAGGAAGTATTCCCGTTTGCTAGCATATCTTTAATCCAAACTGGGACAACAGCTCCTTCTGCTTCCATCTTCTTCACAGATTTTTCAAGTCCAATTGCATCCCACATTTCAAACGGGCCTAATTGCCAGCCAAAGCCCCACTTCATTGCCTCATCAATAGCGACAATATCGTCCGCAATTTCACCAAGTAGATTAGCAGAATAGATGAGAGCTGGACTTGTAATATTCCATAAAAGCTTTCCTGCGCGGTCTTCTGAGTATAAAAGGGTTTTAAGCTTATTTGCTGTACCTTTTACTTGTTTTATGGATGCAGTAACCGGTGTTTGGAGCTTCATTCGTTCTTGGTATTCTAGGGTTTCGGGATTAAGTTCAAGGATTTCCTTGCCTTTTTTCAAGAAGAATCCTTGGCCTGCTTTACTTCCTAGCCAGCCTTTTCCCTGCATTTTCTTCATGAATTCAGGAACATTGAAAACTTCTTTTTCTTCTCCCTCAACTTGTTCATAAACATTGTTTGCAACATGAATAAATGTATCGAGTCCTACCACATCAAGGGTACGGAAGGTTGCACTCTTAGGTCGCCCAATCATTGGACCAGTAACGGAGTCTACTTCACCAATGCTGTATCCACCTTTAAGCATTTCACGAACGGTTACAAGCAGCCCATAAGTTCCAATTCGGTTCGCGATAAAATTCGGTGTATCCTTTGCTTGAACGACACCTTTACCTAATACGTCCTCACCAAATGTTTTCATAAAAGAGAGTACTTCTGGGCTTGTGTTTTTTGTCGGAATCACTTCAAGCAACTTCAAATAACGAGGTGGGTTGAAGAAGTGAGTTCCTAAAAAGTGCTTTTGAAAATCGTCTGAACGTCCTTCGGCCATTGCCTCGACTGAAATACCTGATGTATTGGAGCTAACGATACTACCCGGCTTTCTTACCTCATCGATTTGGCTAAAAACTTTTTTCTTAACGTCAAGGTTTTCAACAACCACTTCAATAATCCAATCCACTTCTGCAAGCATTGCCAAATCATCTTCAAGGTTACCAGCTGTGATTAGAGCGATATTCTCCTTAGAAGTTAGAGGTGCCGGCTTTTGTTTCAACAACTTTTGGATTGCTGTTTGACTCAAACGATTTCGGACTTCTTTATCTTTGATTGTAAGCCCTTTCTTTTTTTCTACTTCTAAAAGTTCACGAGGAACAATATCTAATAGTAAGGTAGGTATTCCGATGTTTGCTAAATGCGCTGCAATACCCGAGCCCATAACTCCCGAACCAAGAACTGCAGCTCTTTTAATGCTTTGGATCATTCACAGTTTCCCCCTTTGATTTTATTTGAATGAACACTCATTCATTTTTCCTTCAAAAAAAATATTCCTTATTCAATTCGAACCCATGAATGTTTGAACACCCAAAAGAATCAGTTCCTTTATATCTTAATATAAATCAATATTTAAATTTTCGCAATATATTCAAGAAACAATTTTTCTTTTTCCTGTTAAGTCGGATTGAAATTCGGGATTCAGGTGATTCTAAAAATGGAGGTGACAACCAAATGGCAAAAGTTGATAAAAACCCATCAAAACGCGCTGTAAGTGCAGCAAGTGTAAAAGGAAATGCTGGTCCTGATTCCAGAGCAAAATTTGGGAAAACTGGGTCCACAAACCAACAATACGGTGCACATAATACGGGCGGAGAAGAATAAGAATTTTTTGGCAGAGATTAGGATTCGATGAAGGACTTTTTGGAACGATATCAAGTTCAAATAGTCCTTCATAAGCCCAATGAAGGTCTTTCCGGGGTAACTTCAAGCTTCAAATGTCCTTCATAAGCTTGATGAAGGACTTTCCGGAGCAACATGATGCCTCAAATGTCCTTCATAAGCTCGATGAAGGACTTTCCGGAGCAACATGATGCCTCAAATGTCCTTCATAACTCCGATGAAGGACTTTTCGAAGCACCGTTAGGCTCTAAATGTCCTTAATAACTAAGAAAGTTTAGCTTACAACCAAAACAACCTATTTCCCAAACACACCTTTCAAAACGAAAGCTACGTTCGCCGGACGTTCTGCAAGACGTCTCATGAAATACCCATACCAGTCGGTTCCATATGGTACATACACGCGCATGGTATAGCCTTCTTTAACAAGCTCCTCATGGCGTTCTGTACGAATTCCGTAAAGCATTTGGAACTCAAATTGGTCATGACTGATATTATGCTCCTTCACTAATTCCTTCGTATACTGGATCATCGCCTCATCATGTGAGGCTACTGCTGTATAGTTTCCATTTAACAGATGAATTTTTATGATTTTCTTAAAGTTCTCATCCACATCCTTTTTCTCAGGGAATGCTACTTCAGGAGACTCCTTATAAGCGCCTTTAACTAGGCGAAGATTTGGATGATATTCATTTAAATCCTCAATATCTTTGACAGTACGATACAAATAGGCTTGAATAACCGTACCTACATTGTCATACTTTTTTCGAAGTTCTTTAAAAATTTCAATTGTCTTTTCACATCTCGAGTAATCCTCCATGTCAATGGTAACAAAGACATCGTTTTCTTTAGCGGCATCAAGGATTCTGCGCATATTATTCATCACAACCTCATCTGAAATATCCAATCCCATAGAGGTCATTTTTAAAGAAAGCTGTGCATTTAATTTTTCTCGACCAATTGCCTTAATTGCCTTGATTGAGCCGTCGGCCATCAAATTTGCTTCTTCTATAGTGTCAACAAATTCACCAAGATAATCAATGGTGACCGCAAGCCCCACTGAATTTAGCTCTTTTATTTTTTTCACCGCTAAATCGATTGTTTCACCTGCAACAAACCTTGATGCACCAAAACGTAGACCGTATTTTCTTGCTAATTTTGTAAACGCTTTATTTTTTGATAAAAACAAAAAGAAATTTCGTAAAACTTGTTCCATTCCAAGTTCCCCCTCGAAACTACTCTAGTTGCAATTCTATTAATCTCTTAAATCCTCATATATTTTATCACGTTTATTTTGCTTTGAATATACATCTGGAAAATTTATTAAACGCTTACATTTAGAACCTTGCTATGTTTTATACTATGCATTGCATACAAAAACGTTTTGTTGGCAACCTAATATTGAAAAATCGGATAAGGAGGGTTTTATATGCAACAACAGCAACAGCAACCTTTTTATACACCAAAGGGACCACAAATGTCTGAAGCACCAGCGGTTATTACATCAAAGGATCTCTTATATTTAACCGATATGATGTCATGGAACCTCTTGGCATTAAAAAAGGCACACTTCTATGCTGGGCAATGTCAGATATCTGAAATCTCACAGGCGCTTGAAAAAGCCTGCCAAATGCACGAGCGCCACTATCGTCAGATTTTAGATCATATGCAAAAGCATACAGGACAAGCACCGCAAATGCCTAGCCAAAGCCAAATCCAAAGCCAGCAAATGCAATAGAAAGGAGCTACATAATGAATCAACAAATGAACCAGCAGATGAATCAAAATCAAAATCAAAATCAAAACCAAGTGAAAAATCCAAAAACAACCGTTCCAAAAACGCCACAAATGAATGATCGCGATTTTATCAACGACATGTTAGCAACGGAAAAATACATGACCTCAGCCTATACCACTGCTTTACATGAGATGAGTCATGATGGATTATATGAGGATATCCACTCCATTTTTAATGAAACTCTGGATTGTCAACGAGATCTTTATAATCTAATGTTTAAAAACGGATGGTATAAACTCGAGGAAGCAGAAACGCAAAAGGTTCAACAAAAGCTTCAACAGTTTTACAACTATACAACTACACAATTTCCAAATCATATTCAATAAAAATAAAGAGATGAAGACCTCAATAGGTGCTTCATCTCTTACTTATTTCTAGAACGATGTTCTTCATTTAATTTTTTGATTTCTGCGATGATTTCCTTGATGCCTTCTTTTGCATCTGGATAGGTCTCGTTCCAGTGCTTAGCTAGCGGTGGCATTGATTTTGAAATATGCATATAGAGCGACCAAAGCTTTACTTTCTCCTTTAATTCAGGTGAACTTTCACCAAGTAAAAGCTCTGTGTATTTTTCTAGCAATCCATCAACTTGTTCTTCTATTTTTTGAGTCATCTTTCTTATCTCCTATTTTACAATTTAGCGGACATGTTTTGCAGCGGTCTTCCGAACTCGTTGTCTTATAGTAAAGACAACATGTTTTCCTGGTTCGGATATGTGAGTCGTATTCTGGGCGATATACCTTTATCCCAAAATAACGTGATAAAGGGTTGAATGCAATCGCTCCGAATAAATTTCCTTCTGCTTTCTTCACGAGATATTCGAAGTCATCCTGGATAATCTTTCGTTTATCATCAAACTTTGGATTTGCCAATACAGATTCATAGAGCCAATACACATAAATCGCAACATTTTCCCAAAGAACCTTTTTTGACAACCCCGTATGTTTAGTAAGTGTCATTAAGACTTCATGGATATGATCATGAAAAATAGCGTAAATCGTTTCATCTCGCCATTTATCTCTGGTATCGGAAGGAGCTGACACGGTCTGAAGGTCAGAAAAATAGAACTTTGGATTCCAATACCAAATTTTCTCTTCATCACTAGTTTCTAATGAAATGTTTGACAAAGAAACATTTAATTGTTTGTTTAAGACCGTCATCGCATACAAATTAAGGACCGCGAAAAAGCCATAACGCTTCATGAACATGGATGCCGCTACTCGGTTATCTGGTGCTGAAATTTTTCGCCCGACATTCTCCAAATACAGCTTTATTTTTTCTTCTTTAAAAAGCTCCATCATTGGACTTGAAAAGCTAGAATGAAATTGCCTGTCACTAAATCGAAATTCTTTTAATTGTTCAATTTCCGTTTCCAAAAGGAGGTTTGACATAGACTTATACCCCCACATTATTTAATATCCTTCTTCCCTTGCCGTGTGGAATGCATAAAGGTGTTCCGAACAACGGATCAACGGTAATTTCACAATCCATTCCAAACACATCTTTTACAAGACTACCGTTCACGATTAGTTCAGGTTTGCCATGTCCGTAGATTTGTTTGTCTTTTATCGCTACAATATGATGAGCATAGCGGCAAGCTAAATTTAAATCATGTAAAACCATGATAATCGTACGTTTTTCAGTTTCGTTTAATTCAAATAGAAGGTCGAGAATCTCGATTTGATGTGTCATATCAAGATAGGTGGTTGGTTCATCAAGTAAAATAATATCGGTTTGTTGTGCAAGTGTCATTGCAATCCATGCACGTTGACGTTGACCACCTGAAAGTGAATCGACAGTACGTTCAGCGAAACTCTTCATGTTTGTAGCTTCTAATGCATGGTTGACCATTTTTTCATCTTCTTCAGTCCATTGCTTGAGCCAGTTTTGGTAAGGGTAACGACCTTGCTTAACCAGCTGAAGGACGGTCAAGCCTTCAGGAGCAGTTGGTCCTTGCGGTAGAATGGCAAGCTTTCTCGCTACTTCCTTTGTTGGAAGTTTTGCGATTGCATCCCCTTCCAGGAGAATAGCTCCTTGTTTCGGTTTTAAAAGTCTTGCTAAAGAACGAAGCAAGGTTGATTTTCCACATCCATTTCCACCGATAAAAACAGTAATTTCACCTTTTGGAATTTCAAGATGTAAGTCTTCGATGATAATGGATTCCCCGTACGATAATGTTAAACTTTCCGTTTTCAATGCATTCATCAAGTACACCCCCTTACAACTTTTTAGCTGTTTCTACTCTTATAAAGTAAATAGATAAAATAAGGTGCTCCTATTGCGGCAGTGAACACTCCTGCTGGAACTTCGGTTGGTGAGAATGCAGTTCTACCAATTAAATCTGCTAGCACGACAAGAATTCCGCCTAATAAAGCTGCTGTCGGCAGCAATGCTCCAAAAGCTGAACCAACTAATCTTCGTGCCATATGTGGTGCCATCAATCCCACAAAACCTATCCCGCCAGCAAAAGCAACAGCGCTACCTGTTAATGCAGTACTTACTAGTAATAAAAGAAATCTTTGCTTCTGAACGGCACTTCCAACACCAGTTGCAAGCTCTTCTCCTAGCTCCTGAATGTTTAGGTTTCGTGCGAGCATCAAGCAGACGAGCAATAAAATGATGACAACTGGGCTTAGGATTTGTACATTTGCCCATGTTGACCCATTAACCGTTCCGGTAATCCAAATATTTGCCTGACTTGCTTGATAGATTGGTCCCATTATCATAAATGTCGTTGTTAAAGCTTGTGTGAGGGCTGAAACCCCGATTCCGATTAATACAAGGCGAATAGGTGAAACTCCATTTTTCCAAGCCAATACATACACTAAAAAAGCGACAATCGTTGCACCAATAAATGCGGCAACTGGCATCCATTTTATACTTACTGTTAAAGCATTACTTGAATTTGAGAAATATGCTAAAAAGGCGACCACCGCGACAGACGCACCACCTGTAATCCCTAAAATATCTGGTGAGGCAAGCGGATTTCGTATAATTCCTTGTAGAATACTTCCTGCAGCTGCAAGTGCCATTCCTACTAAAAAGGCAATGATAATACGAGGTAAACGGAATGATGTAACGACCAGTTGCTCCATTCGCGTCCCATATCCAAACAATGTTTTTACAACTGTAACCGGATCGATCTTCATTTCACCTAAACCAGTACTTACTATAAATAAGATAAGTGCTACTGCTACTAAAAATAAAAATGTGATAAGTGCTTTATGATCAATTAATAAAGAGATATATCCCTTTTTCCCAATCCGAAAGGATCTATATTTGTTCATGCTTTACGAAACCCCTTTCTCGCCACATAAATAAAGAAAGGTGTTCCGATTATTGCCGTCATAACACCTACCGGTACCTCTTCTGGCATAACAATATACCGAGCTGAGATATCCGCTAATAGGAGTAAAACACCGCCAAGAATTCCGCTAAATGGAAGAATCCAGCGGTGGTCAATGCCAACTAAAGCCCGGGAGAGATGTGGAATGACAATGCCGATAAATCCAATTGGTCCTGCTACCGCAACGGCCCCACCTGCTAACAGGATGATTGTAATAGCTGTTAAAAGCTTAACAGTTCCTGTTCGCTGTCCAAGTCCTTTTGCTACATCTTCGCCCATTGTAAGGATATTGATTTTATTAGCTAATAGCAGTGAGGCGACCCATGCAATCCCCAAATATGGTAGGACACTCGTAAGCATTTCAAGCTTTCTTCCTTGAATGGAGCCTGCAAGCCAAAATAATACTTGATCTAGCGCCATCTCATCAATTACTAGCAAGCCTTGTGTAAAAGAAGAAAACATGGCCGCCATTGCCGCTCCCGCTAATGTTAATTTCATTGGAGTGAGACCTTCCCGACCAAGTGAACCAATGAAATAGACAATAAATGCGGCAACCGCCGCTCCTAAAAAAGCAACCCAAGTAAAGGCTTGCAAGGAGTTTATCGAGAATATAGAAACAGCGACTACAATAAAGAAACCCGCTCCTGCATTGACCCCAAAAATTCCTGGTGATGCTAATGGATTTTTCGTTAGAGCCTGCATGAGAGCTCCTGCTATTCCCAAACTTGCTCCAACAGCTGCAGCAATGAGTGCACGTGGTAGTCGAATTGTTTCAATAATAATATGTTCGTTTGAGCCATTATAAGCAGTGAATGTTTCGTAAGCCATTTTCCAGGACGTATTTGTGTATCCATAAACAATGCTCGCACACATTGAAAAAAGCAATAATAAAATTCCAATACTAAGTCCTGCAAATTTAGCTGTATTTGATTTCAAAACCATTATATTTAAGACTCCTTGGGGACTCCTACCGAATAAAGTTAATTAAACATGTTTATGTTAATAAATAGTAGGCGCTTTTAGTTATGCTTTGCTTCTCTAACGCCTTCTTATACATATGTAAAAGACGATGAAAATTAGTATCATATTTTTCTTTTAGTCTATTGGAATTGAGAATGATTGTCAACAGATTGAAAATCATTCTCAATTTTGTATTGACTAAACATTCAAATCACATTATCATCTTAAATGTAAATGAAAATCATTATCAATTAACAGGAGGATACAAAATGAATTATAAAAAGAAAGCCTATCTAATATTCTTTACGCTAGCAGTATTTTCACTCGTATTAGCTGCTTGTGGGGCCGAAGATAATACAGACAAGAATGAGGAAATTGAAAGCCCTAATACATACACAGTTGAACATGCCATGGGTTCAACACCTATTAACAAAGACCCGGAAAGAATTGTTGTATTAACGAACGAAGGAACAGAGGCTTTAATAGCAATGGGAGTTAAGCCTGTAGGGGCGGTTCGTTCATGGATTGGCGACCCTTGGTACGCACATATCGAGGATCAAATGGAAGATGTAGAAGTTGTTGGTGAAGAAAGCAATGTCAACATCGAAGCAATCGCTGCCCTTGAGCCAGATCTCATTATCGGCAACAAAATGCGCCAGGAAAAAATTTACGAGCAATTAAAATCAATTGCACCTACTGTATTTGCCGAGGATTTACGAGGAGATTGGCAAAAGAACTTTACGCTCTATTCAAAAGCAATCAATAAAGAAGAAGAAGGCAAAAAGGTTCTTGCTGAGTTTGAAGACCACTTAAATAAAGTAAAAGAGAATATTAATACTGATACAAAAGTGTCAGTTGTCCGTTTTATGGAAGGTAGAACTCGTATCTATTATACCGACACCTTCTCAGGTGTAATTTTTGAAAAATTAGGATTAAAACGCCCAGAGCAACAGGTTGAACTATTCGCCCAAGATACGAATGATCAATTCGTGCGTGAAGTCGACCAAGAGAAAATTCCGCTTATGGACGGAGACGTTATTTTCTACTTCACATATGAAACCGGGAATGGCGAGGCAACTAAGGTTGAAGAAGAATGGATTAATAATCCATTATGGAAAGGATTAAACGCCGTGAAGGAAGGCAATGTTTACAAAGTAAGTGACCCTATATGGAACACTGCGGGTGGCGTTTTAGCAGCAAATCTTATGCTTGATGATATTGAAAAGTACTTAGCTAAATGAAAAAATTTAGGCTCCCTCCATTTTCGGTGGGAGCCTTTCTTTTGTTTATTTTTCACGCAGTTTTTCTAAAATAATCTGTGCCTTATATCCATCCTCAAATGAATACAAGTGGCTTTCTTTGCCGGAAATTGCAGCAACAAGATGGTCAATGAGCGTCGAGTTTACTTCCTTTTCCATTTCAATTGGTAGAATCTCTTCACCTAGCTTACCACCTTCAAGCTTCCCCCAATCTACTAGTGAAAGGGTTCCATCAGTCCCATAAGCTGTGTAAGCGATTCGCTCCGCTCCGGCAATTTGACTCATTCCATTGACAACCATTGGTGTTCCATCTTCTAATTCTAACGTGGCGATAACCCCTGTTTCACATTTGCTAGTGTCTTCAGGGAGCTCCAACCAGCTATTTAAATGCGTAATAGAACCAAAGATTCGTTGTGTTAATTGAATAAAATGGACTCCTACCTCCAACACAAAACCACCTTGTTCACGGCCTGCTACCCAATCGTTCTGCTGCCATAATCGTGGCCAATTTGGGAAGTTCATGGAAAGTTCAAGCTTACGTAATTTTCCTATGTATCCTTCTTTAATCATCCGATCAAAGGTATTTGCAGGGCTACTATAGTTAAGTGGGAAATTCATAGCATGGATGATTCCCGTTTGCTCCGCTTTATCAAACATTTCCTTTGCTTCAACAACTGAATTTGCCAATGGCTTTTCACATAACACATGAATCCCTTTTTCAATGATATCCATTGTTACCGCATGATGAAATTTTGGCGGGACAGCTACATAGACCAGGTCCAACTTCTCTTCTGCCAACATGTCCTTATGGTTATCATACCAGTTGATTCCACCTAGCTTTTCCGCCATTCTTGTGGCACGCTCTTTATCCGTATCAACTACTGCTGTGACAACTGTCTGTTTATTTGCATTAAAACCTTGGATTAATCTTTCCCCAATTGCCCCAAGGCCGATTACTCCTACTCTTACTTGTTCCATCTGCTTCTCTCCTCCCATTCACTATTATAATTCCGACTCTTAGAATCGTCTATTATGACCTAAAAAAATTGCCCCTACTTAATTGGGGGTCTGTTGGTACAAATTGCGTATTTTTTTCAATAATTGGGCTTTAGCAAAAATCCCCCTTCCACTAGGACGGGGGATTCCAATTCTTATAAAAATGATTTTATATCATATACATGACCATTTATGATTTCTTGATTAAAGATCAGGTCTAGGACAACACCCGCTACAAAGTCAGGCGATCTTAGCATGCCTTTCTCATTGAATTCAATGAATTGCTCAACTTCTGCGAAATCCTCTTTCTTTGTTTTTCTAATAACCTCTTGCATTTCTGTGTCCATGACACCTGGTGAAAATGAAATCACGGAAACTGGATTCTCTACAGATTGCTGTTCAAAGGCAACCGATTTTGTGAACATATCAATTCCCGCTTTAGACGAAGAGTATGCTGTCCAGCCATGTCTGGCACGGTTTGCAGCACCCGAAGAAATATTCACAATTACCTTTTTGGTTGCAAACGATTCCGTATGACGAATGAAATAGGAGCTTAAGAGCATCGGTGCCAACAGATTAACATGAATATTTTCCGTTAGTTCCCTTGGACTCGCCTTACCAATTGGCTTTATTGGATCAATCGTTCCTGCATTGTTTACTAAATAAATTCCTTCTGCATTTGAAAAATCAATGGATGAAAAAATTCGTTCCATTACTTT
>NZ_JBALOX010000009.1:20594-24793 GCF_036965165.1 Bacillus sp. JJ1521
ATTCATTATTTTGTTTTCTGGAAATACAAAACAAGGTGTGATTCTTGTCCATAATTTGTTTTACAATGGATTCTCCCAATCCCCTAGATGTTCCAGTAATAATAAAATACTTCAAATAAGACACCTCTGTTAGACTTTATCTTTGGCCATTAAGTTTGCTTACTTCCCTCTTATTGAACACTGAATGTGAACATGAAAGCAAGTAAAACGCCCTTTTTATTCAATAATACCTGTTTCCGTTAAAAATACCTTTGCATGAACCTCTATATTAATATTTTTGTAATCTGCTTTCCATTTTTCATAGTCTAAGCCTCTAATTGAATGTCGAGCCATATATCCAATCCCAACAGGATCAATATTTTTTTCTTGAAAATGCTTTAACATAGCTTCTGATTTATTTTTAATTATACTCTCAAGTTCATTGATAATCTTATGAGTAATTTCTGGAGTTGCCTTTTGCCCGGAAAACTCACTTAAAATTCCTTCAAACTTAATTGTAATGTTTACCTTTGGATCCCCTTGTACTATCTCCACCTTTATTTTCCTATTTGTTTTAATCCGTTTGATTGATGCGTATTCATCCGTTCCATTTAATCGTAACGTATAGGAGCCCTCACCGTAATTTTCCACCAACGCCTTAAAAAAGAACAAATCGGTTTCTTTAATTTTCGATACCATAATCCCATTTTGAAACAAACCAAGCCCAGTGATTTCCATCTTTTCCCCAATTAACTTTAATGTAGGAAGATATGGGTCCATTCCCTCCAAATAATGTATATATAAAAAAGTATGAAGATCAGATCTTGGAACATCTTGCTTTTCAATATTATGTTCTAAAATCGTGGCGAGGTATTCCCCTGTCCCCCTGTTTCCTAAACTTTTGTCTAATACATCCTTTGTCTTTCCCTCAATAACTCCTAAATACACTGCAGCACCAACACTTGCATCACGTTGAAGGGCATCAACATACCGTAAGATTCCATTTTTTGCAAGTTCATCCTCATACAGTGCAACGCGAAGACCACCTGTTACTAATGGGTCTGCTGATTGTTTTTGTAATACATTAATAATTTCTTTTGCTAATAAAGATTCATCGGTAAAACTCGTATTGTCGATGCTTTTATCCGCATTAAAAATAGGGATTACAGCAGTTCCTCTAATTTTTTGACCTTCTGCACGATCAAACCCGACACCTGACACGATATTAACTTCATCAATAATTTCTTCTGGGACCCTGCCGTATAAGATTGTTAAAACTACAATAACAGTTAGCACAATTCCAATTAAAATATTTTTCATTTTTTCACCCTCAGTTTACGAATGGCTATTGTGATAACAAAAAGTATCGGAATATAAACAAAAATAAAATAGAATCCAAAACGTGACATATATTCGTTAAGCATATCTACTTGATGTCTTGACTTAAAAAAACTACTTGCGACAAAAACGACAGCTAAAATCAGAAGTACCACTTTTCGTTGTTGAACAGAAAACACTTTTTTAATGCCTCTGCTTGCGCCCCAGATCGCAATACAAATATTGGGAAGGATAATAAGAAACCATGAGGCTACTCCAATATATTCAAACCGTTCCACAAACGGCATGACGATTATTTTAAACATGGATAACGTTGCCCAGATATGCTTATCGAGCTGACCAGAACTATAGAACATAATTGCTGTAATGACCGTAATTAAGTATAAAACAGTTGTAGCTAAGACTCCTAAATGGGCCCATTTTTGAGACCTTTCCGGATTTTTAATAAATGGATAAAAGACCAACAGGGTTTCAAATCCTAAAATACTCAAGGTCATGTCCTTTGTCGCTTTTGCTATGTCTATTAATGATTGGTCCATGATCGGTACTAAATTTCGCACATGTGCAAAATTCAACGGGTAAAAAACTAAGAGAAGAATATAGACCGGTAGGACAATACTAAAAAAGCTAATGCCCGTTACTGTTCTAAAACCACCTAGAATAATATAGTACGTAAGTAACAATGAAAAAAAGCCAAAAACCCAGGCATTTAATTCTGGAAACATCCATACCTGAACAACCTCAATATAGGTGCGTAAAACAGTTACCGCCAATGTCATAAGGTAGACTACAAATAATAGGCTAAAAAAACCACCTATCCATTTTCCAAAAACCTCTTTATGAACTTCGATTATGTCTCCCTTAGAATGATTTAAGATTTTGTACATCATCCATACAATAATGTGTACCGCTACTCCAGCTAGAATAACGGCAATCCAACTGTCATGCCCTGCTGATTTTGCAATGATTCGTTGGAAACCAAGTATTCCTACCCCTACTTGCATGGAATGAATTAAGAAAAATACAAAAAAAGGAGATACTAAAAATGATTCTTTGATCCTATTCATAATTGCAACTCCTTGGATTTTCGGCTACTCATCAATATCTTTTTTCGACTGAGCTTTCTTTTGCTTAAAACGATTTGTGTCTTCTGGACGAACGTAGATTGGACGCTTTGTAAGTTGTGAAAATGGTAGTCGTACAAAGGCATCCTTTAAATCACTTACCCGTAATGGGTAAATGGGCTCTAAAAATGGCCGACCTAAGGAGGTTAATCGAATTAAATGGGTTAATAGAAAACAGAAACACATAACAATTCCTAATAAACCCCATAGCTGCGAAAAAAGAAGAAAAGGAAATCTTATTAAACGGATTGTGTTACCCATTGTGTAGACAGGTGTTGTAAATGATGCAAGTGCAGCAAGTGCGACCATAATCAACAATACATTACTCGTAAGACCGGCTTCTACAGATGCCGTTCCAATCACGATACCGCCCACAATACCTATTGTTTGCCCGACCTTGGCAGGTAGCCTTGCTCCAGCCTCCCGCAGTAGTTCAATGACTATTTCTAAAAACAAGGCCTCTAGAATAGGGGGCAGTGGGACCTCACGTCTTGAAATAACCAAGGTTGCGAGTAAATCCCGTGGAATTAATTCATGATGATAGGTTAGAACGGCAACATAAATGGGTGTTATTAAAATGGAAAAAATAACTGAGAAAAGACGAAGCAAACGAACAAATGATGCAATGTACCAATTCATGAAATAGTCTTCAAACGATGAAAAAAACTCAACAAGGGTAGTGGGTGCTATTATAGCTTGAGGGGATCCCTCGCTTAACACCACTACTTTTCCTTCCACTAATACTGAAGCAGTACGGTCAGGACGCTCTGTTTCAAGCATTTGTGGAAATGGAGAGTTCGTATTATCAACAATTATTTCCGAAATAAAAGAAGTATCGTTAATCGAATCAAACTCGAAATCATTGAGTCTCTGTAAAACGGTTTGTACATTTTCTTTTTCCACAATATCTTCTATATAAAGTACAGCTACCTTAGTCCTTGATAACTTACCAACAGTTACCTCCTTCACACGCAATTCAGGTACGGGCAATCGTTTTCGTATTAAATTTATATTTGTATCGAGTGATTCCACGAAAGCCTCTTTAGGTCCATTTACACTGAATTCCACTTCGGGCGTACTAACAGATCTTTTTTCAAATTTCACAGCATCTATAAGGGCACAATAGCTGTCATGCTTGTGAAATTGAATCATAATACTCCCTTGTAAAAGTTTATCTTCTATTTCCTTAACCTTTTTAGTAATTACAATCTCCTTATTTGGAATGATCCCTTTTAGGTCTCGGATTGAATAGACTTTTGTATACAGCAAATAAGGTAGAATTTGTTCATTGAGGGTCTTTGTATCGATAATATTACGCTGATAACAGATCCAAAACGGGCGAATGGCTTGGTTATTAATTTGACAAACAAAGTCTGCTGATTTTCGGAAGGTCTGATATATTTCCTCAGTTAAGTGAGGTTTTTTATGTTCCTTTTTAAAAAGCCAATTTGCCATAACGATCTCCCTTTACCTAACAGATTTCACTTCACTTCTTCCCCTTCTGTTAGTTATTCCTTGAAATGTATGGTAATTATGCATGGATTTTCTATTAACTTTATTCAGACGGAGTTTATACCCCGTCTGAATAAAGTTGAAGCCTCCGGTGGATGCCACAGATTTTCAAAGGAAATTTTCCAGCATTAACTAGAACTAAGCCCTCCTAGAGGGCAACTGCCAGTAAAAGCCTGAGAAAGTGAACGAAAACTAAGAACGTCACGTCATGTGGCAACGTCTTCGTGGCCCACTTCCTGTGGGCCT
>NZ_JBALOX010000010.1:0-1747 GCF_036965165.1 Bacillus sp. JJ1521
TGACCTCGTGCCGATGGCTCCTGGTGCTAGACATAATCCTATAGAAAAAGAGAAACCAATAATGGCAAGATGATAGACGTATATACAGCGCTTAAGATCATTGCAATCGAACTAATTGCTCCTTCGTTTGTGCCAATTTCCAATGCCCTTGATGTTCCAATTCCATGTGATGCGGTCCCAAACCCTAAACCAACTCCTACAAAATGATTGACCTTCACCATTTTTAAGAGTAATGGACCAAACATGGCACCTGATATTCCAGCGATCATGACGTATACTGCTGCAAGTGATGGCACTCCACCTGTTACACTTGCAATATCCATGGCAACAGGTGTCGTAACAGATTTTGGAGCCATGGAATGGATAATTTCTGGATCAATTCCTAATACTTTTGAAAAATAAATCCCTGTTGCAATTCCCGTCGTTGAACCAATAAAGACACCTATTATAATGGGCATGAAAAATTCTTTTAGAGATTTGCGATTTTGATATAAGGGATAGGCCAATGCCACAACGGCAGGACCAAGTAGCTCATCAATCCATTTTCCACCCAACATATAAGTTTCATATGGAATAGAGAAAATAAGTAAGAAGATAAGGGTTACAAAGGTAGTCGTTGCAATGGGTACAAGTAATGGGTGAGTATTTCGTTTATACAGCCTTGTCATCGATAGGAAAATAACAATCGTAAAAACGATTGAAGCAATTGCGAAAGCCAAATTCATGCCCCGTAATCCTCCCCAATATTCTTGCTTTGCTTTTTCCTAGTCGCCATTTTTTCACCGACAACACTTGAGATTAGCATAACTAAAAATGTGCTCAACAACACAATAGCTACCGTTATAATGCCTTTCCCATTAAAAAAGGATAAGTAATCCATGATTCCGACAGTTGCTGGCACAAAAAGAAGCGCCAAATAGGTGAGTAAAAATTGTGCTCCGTCCCCAAGCCATTTTTCTTTAATTACCTTTGTTTGCAACAATATGAACAACAATATCATCCCAATAATACTTCCGGGAATAGACGTATGTAAAAGCCCTTTTATCAACGTTCCTAACCAATAGATTAAATATAAAATGGCGACTTGAATTCCAATCTTAACATATCTCATTGAATATTCCCCTTTTTAACTCAATGAAAAAATAGATAATGGCTGATACTTTGGCGTTCGGTTCAGGTGGGTTTGGTATAACACAAAATGCTCCGCTTTTATGATTGATTTATCTTCTTTGGGTTGTACAATTCCCTTTAGCTGTGTTGGTAAAAATGGATTTTCTGAATTCCATTTTCTCGCCATTGTAATATGCGGGGTAAATGTCCGCTTATCGATGGAAAAGCCCAAATCTGTACATGCTTCATAAACATCTCTTTGCAGTACACGTAAAAACTGGCTTTCCTCTACCCCCGCCCATAAGATTCGTGGCGAATCTGATTTTCCAAAGATGCCTAATCCATTTAATTGAAGAGTAAAGTTTTCGTGTTTTTTAGCAATTTCGGGCATTTCTTTTTTGATTGCCGTTAGCTGTTTAAATGATGCCTGCCCTCCCAAAAAAGCAAGCGTTATATGTAAATCCTCTGGGTGGACCCAAGACTTAAAGAGCAGCCTTGTTTCAAGCATTTCCCGCCATTTGTATAATAACTCTTTTGTCTCTGATGGAAGTGCCAGTGCAAGAAAATAATGGGTTTGATGCTCCATTTGAAGACCCTCTTTTTAACATGATTTATTTTATCCCGCATTAACTGGCAG
>NZ_JBALOX010000010.1:1856-19377 GCF_036965165.1 Bacillus sp. JJ1521
GGCCTCAACTAACAATCAGTGATTGCACTGATTGAAGTTTCACTTTATCATTTTAGCAAACTTACGGGTAAAGGGAAACTCAGTTAGGAATAGGCTTATGTGAAATAATACACTTTGTGTCTTAGGGTACCGGAGTGTTTTAAATTTAGAGTAACTAATATGCGCCTAGCGGCAGATGATGAATCTAATTTTAAAAAATCCCTTAATTGACTATTAGTTATTGTGTTTCCGATGAGCAGTTGAAAATCCTTTATAGAATCTATATGCGCTTCTTTCGAGGAATACAAGCATGAGGAACAGGTCCAGGACCTTTTTGACCTTTTCATTGGGATTTTTCCACATTTGGGGCAATTTACACCTTTTATTATTTTATTTTCTTTGATCCCAAATTGCTCGAGGATATTTTCATCAAATGGAGTGTGTTTTTTTAAAAGTGATTTTGACAATCTTTGAATTTGTTTTTTCTCATAAATTTCTTTTCTATGTCTTTTTTCAAATAGATCTATTCTTGAAAGAAAACTTTGGCTTTTTATTACTTTATGAATTTGTTTGTGATCATTACTTGCGGAAATTATAGAAGAAGAATTTGTAAAAATGACTAAGGTTTCAATTGGGATTGGAGGGAATTTCAAGAATTGTAACATTCGTCTTAATTGCATCTGGTGCCTATTGATTTGTGAAATTGGACAGGAGTATGCCTTCTTGTTATCGTCAACGGTTTGAATAAGTTGCTCAAACTTCCCATCAAAATAAAGTTCACCGCGAAAATTTTTAGCATCAACAATTAGAATATAGGTTGGGCATATTAGAAGTATGTCAATTTCAAAGAAATGTTCACCGGAGATATCAGGAAGGCGTAAATTATGAAGTGCAAGATACTCTTTTTCTTTTAAAAAGCTTAGGTAATACTTTAAAGATTGCTCGCCACGATAACCGGACATTCTTTTTCCGTATTCTTCGCGAATTTCTGCATATTTTGGATGATGTTCATCTAATCTTCTAAGAAGCGCCTCCAATTTTCGTAATCTAAGTGGCATTTCAAGTTCTTTTTTGATCATTAAACCAACTCCTTTATTATTGATAACTCTTTTTCTACAAAATTTGCTAAAATCCTTCTAATATTTCGTGAAATCTTTGGAAGTTTTTTTGTATCGTTGTTATTTCTGTTCTATCGACGATGATTTGATTCTATCGGCGTTATTTTCTTTCTATCGGCGATAATCCATTTCTATCGACGTTAACAAAATACAACACAAAAGCCCGCCACCACGGCGGGCTTACTCCATTCTATTATTTCGCTAATTCATATATTGCCTGAGCGTAGATAGCGGTTGCTTTCACTAAGTCATCCACTAAAATAAACTCATCCTTTTGGTGGGCAACATCAGGGCGACCTGGGAACAATGGTCCAAAGGCAACACCTGCTTCTAAGGATCTTGCATATGTACCTCCACCAATTGAAACTAGCGTCGCTTCTTCACCTGTCTGTTCTTCATATACCTTTTGAAGGGTTTGAATCAATGGATGTTTTTTATCCACATGGTGCGGTGCAGAATTGCTGTAATTCTCAAGTTCGAAGCCAATTTTCTTGCATACGTCCTCAAGTTTCTTTTTTGTACCATCCATATCATTTGTTACAGGATATCGTAGGTTTAAACCAAGTCTGCCACCTTCAGTAGCTGAATAAGACAACTTTCCAACATTGATGGTTAAATCTCCTGTTATGTCATCGCTATAAGCAACATTTAAATTTCTGCCCCTTGAGTCACCAACAAAATACTCATTCACAGTACCCAAATAATGCTTTGCTTTTTCGTCTAATGAATACCCTTGTAAAAAGGATGCCAAATATAGGCCGGCATTTTTCCCATGATCTGGCTCCATGCCGTGTGCTGATACACCTTCTAACTGAAAAATAACAGTATCCTCATCACAAATGCCCCGTCCCATTAATGAGTTCTTGTCTAAAAACTCCTGAAATTCATTGACCATTTCAAGTAAATTTCCTTTACCTTCAAGCTTAGCCTCAGCAAAATCCGGAACCATGTTATAGCGTCGACCTGAACTAAATGACACTAAATGAAGTTCGCCCGCAGCAGGAATGTCCGATTTTTGAACTAAATCAAAATCCGCAATTCCTTTTTCAGCATAAATAATTGGAAAATCGGCATCAGGCGCAAAACCCATTGTCGGCATTTCTTCGTGCTTGAAATAATGGTCAACACACCGCCAATCACTTTCTTCATCTGTTCCAATGATCATTCGAACACGTTTAGATAGCGGTAGGTTTAATTCCTTAATCAATTTCATCGCGTAATACGCAGCCATTGTTGGTCCTTTATCATCTAAGGAGCCTCTAGCAATGATTTTTCCATCATGAATTTCTGCACCATATGGATCACTGGACCAGCCATCTCCTTCTGGAACAACGTCAATATGACATAAAATCCCGATTAATTCCTCTCCGGAACCCATTTCAAGATGACCTGCATATCCATCAAGATTTTTCGAAGTGAAGCCATCCTCACTGCCTTTATCTAATAAATAATGCAATGCCTCATCAATCCCAGCTCCAAATGGAGCAGTTGGGGTCCCATTTTCTTCATCAAGGACACTTTTTATTCGCAAAAAATCTTGAGTATCTTTTATAAGCTGGTCTTTACGTTTTTCTACTTCTTCTAGCCAATTAATCTGTTCCATCTGAATTCTCCTTACAGTATGATCATGATTAATATTAGTCCCACTATTGATATTACAGGAAGCGAAATGAAATTTACAATATAGTGTTCCGTTTGAACACGAATAATATCATCTTTTCTTACGTTGACGATAAAATGATTAGACATAATCCGATTACAAACAATCCTAATCCACATTCTTAGAATGATAATAAAGCCAATAAAGATTAAAGTTTTAATCCAAATTGGTGGGATAATAAGCAATGCTGCCGTGGTAACACTTGTGATTTGGAGACATTGAAATAAATAAGACCTGTTCCGGAAAAATACTTTAATACATATTTCTTGCAAGCTTTTACTGCGATTACGGTTTTTAAAAATTCGTTTTGAATTTCGATAAAACAGTGGACTCCTTTTCTTTTGACTCGGTACTTTTTCCACGTATTCCGAAAAAACAAAAATACTGTTTACATATGCAAGCTTTGCTTGTTTTTCTATGCCCACATCAGTCGAAAATGTTGTAAGCCTATTTGTCCTTCTTGAGGAGTTCAATAAAAATAAAAACCATTGAATAAGACTGAAGGTAAATAAAATGAAGACTGACGTATCAAGGGTCCAAATTACAAGTGTTATAGAGAATAACCATAATCCAATAAAAAGCAGAATCGTGTAAAAGCCTTTTTTCCACGTTGATCCGATACCATCTAGGTACTGTCTCAACCCAAGAATAAGTGCCTTTAAGCTTATAAAATAAAAGGTTATGATAAGGATTGTTAACCACGATAGATGGTAATGATTGAATAAAAAAGGGGCTAATATAACAATTAAAATCAGTATTCCTAAACTATATCCGGACACATATAGATTCCTTGTCCATTTCTTTAATGCTGTAACGAGGGGGCGCTTTTGTAGTAAAAATAATTGGTCCGCTTCCTCCAAAAATGTCCGAATCCGGCCTTGCCAGCTAAACAGATATAGTAAACTAAATATAAATTGTAGCGGAAAAGGATTTACCCAACTTGGAATTTCAGACCACCATGTAAAATAATGGTAACCCCCGATCACAATAGCAGGAATGAATAAATATAAAAAAATCGTCCAGTCCACTACACTTCGAAATACTCCCCATTGATATGCCATTTCCTTACGCAGACGGCTAACAAACAAACTTTTATTCATTGGACGTCTCACCCTGCACAATTTTGTTAAAGCAATGGAGAAGCGAGCCTTCATGCAGATTGGCTTTCATTTGGATATCATCAAGCTTTCCCTGAGCTTTTATTCTCCCACCCGCAACCAATAGAAAACGATCACATACCTTTTCGGCTGTATCCAGGACATGTGTGCTCATCAAGATTCCGGCACCACGCTGTTTCTCCAATTCAATAAGGGTTAAAAAATCTTGCATCGCCATCGGGTCTAATCCGACAAATGGTTCATCAATAATATAAATTTCGGGTTTTATGAGAAAAGCAGTAATGAGCATGACCTTTTGCTGCATGCCTTTTGAAAATGTACTTGGAAGCTTATGAATCACTTTTTCCATATGGAAGAGCTTAACTAATTTCATGGCCCTTTCATTAAATTTGGCGTCCTCAATTTCCATCACACCTGCAGCCAAGTCAAGGTGCTCCCATAATGTCAGTTCATCATAGAAAATCGGTCTTTCCGGGATATACGCATATGTATGGTTATTGATAAAATCAATTTTTCCATTGGTATTTTCTAATAATCCGAGAATCGTTTTAATTGTTGTACTTTTCCCAGCTCCATTTGGTCCTATAAGCCCTACGATTTCACCGCGGTTGATTGAAAAAGAAAGGTCCTCCACAATCTTATTATTTTCTTCGTAACCAGAATTCTGTATTGCGACTTCTAATAATGTCTGTGTCATCAACAATCCCTCCACCATTACATACGAAAATCCCTGAAAAAAGGTTCCCTAATTTTGGACAAGCTTTACTAAACTGTAATAAAAATGTAAAAAACAGAATAGTAGAAATAATTTATGATAATAATAGAAGTATATTGTTGATTCTTGAAATTTTATGTAGAAATAGTCATACTATTCAGATACAACTATATATATATAGCAAACGCACCTGTAAAGAAATGAGGTGAGATGGGACATATATATACGATTGTTCACTTAAAAAAACGAAAATCTATTACAAAACGCTATTTTGGGATATCAATTTAGGTACGACTGAGGCATGTTGATCATGTACAAAAATGATAAGGAGTGGTTTTTTGAAACCTTCAACAAACCGTATGTTAACTCGTATCAAATCAGTCTACATGTTTATTAACGAAAAAGGGACTGTAACAACACAGGAGCTTGTTGATGAATTTGGAATTACATCACGAACCATTCAGCGTGATTTGAATGTGTTAGCATATAATGATTTGGTTCGCAGCCCTAGCCGAGGAAAATGGACAATCACAAAGAAGAAAGTCAAAATATCGTAGCACTAAACGAGGGGCACATGAAGAAGGTAGCAAATAACTTCACAAATAGAAGGCCTTTTCATACAGATACATATGGAGAAATTAGATTCTGATAAAAGAGGGGCTGTCACTTTATGACAGCCCTTCTTCGTTTTTCGTATAATTTTTTAATAGCATTACCTCATCATCTGTAAGCTCGCGATACTCACCAAGCTCAAGTGTTTCATCTAGTGGTAAAGGCCCCATTTTAATTCTTTTCAAATAGACAACACGCTTTCCAACCGCTTCAAACATTCGTTTTACTTGATGAAACTTACCTTCCTCAATGATGACTTCAATCTCAGATCGTAAGCCACTGCTTATGATGGTAAGAACCGCTGGCATTGTTTCATATCCATCGTCCAGGGTAACTCCGTTTCGAAAAGCTTCCACATCCTCTAGGGTAACCTCACCTTCAATGATGGCCAAATACGTTTTCGGAACATGCTTTCTTGGAGAAAGCAATTGATGCGCAAGCTGCCCATCATTCGTTAAAAGCAACAACCCTTCAGTATCCTTGTCCAACCGCCCCACCGGAAAAGGCTTGTAGACCGTATCTTCCATTTCTAACAAATCTAAGACTGTATCATGAAGGTAATCCTCAGTGGCGGAAATGACCCCTTGAGGTTTATTCAACATTAAATAAATAAATTCTTTGTATTCAATTACTTCACCTTGAACGGTGACTGTATCTGATTCGATTTTTACATGCTTACTCGAATCTTTGACCGATATGCCATTTATTTGAACGGATCCTGTTTTTAATAAGCTTTTAACCTCTTTTCGACTTCCAAAGCCTCGATTGGCAAGTAATTTATCAATTCGCATTTCAATTGCCTCCTTTACCTGTGCGAATTCCTATCTTTATTAGAATAGGCGTATTATTCATTGCACAAACGCCCTCTTAACATACACTATTACTGTAATTTTAAAAAGATAAGGAGCGATACCACTATGTATTATTATGATTATCGTCAGCAACCTCAGGGCTTCTCCCCAGGATTCCCTGGAGGTGGCGGTGCCAACGTAAACCGTCGTCTCGAGCAACTTGAACGCCAAGTACTGAGACTAGATAACCAAATTGATCGCTTAGATCGACGTGTTGATCGAATTGAGCGCCGTTTAGGATTTCGTGATTACCAAGATAACAGCTTTAGAACCTTCTAATCCGGGACAACTCGTAACCCATACACAAAAGTATTCGAAAAAAAGGCTGTCACTTACTCTACAGCCTTTTTCCTATTCCTTGATAGAAATGCAAATCGATTACCTAGTAGAACCTCTAATAGGCGTGAACGGTATGCTAAATATAAGTACACAACAGCTCCCACAGCAACCCCGATAATCAAAACAAGGACTGACTGTCCTCTGCCATCCTCGTAACTGACAATAGATGATAATAACCATTCAACTAAGAAAATTGACAATGCCATCATAGTCGCAAAAATAGCCATTAAAAGCGATCTTCTTGCAAACAGTGAATAACTATATCCTGCATGCCTTGAAATCATCCAGAAACAATACGAAATGGCTACCGTGTATCCTAAAGCAGTTGCTAGAACTGAACCAATCTCACCAAACCAGGTAATAAACATACTATTGAAACCGATTTTGAGAAAGAGTCCCATAAACAAACTCACAACCGCAAATTTCTGCTTATTAATTCCTTGTAAAATAGCTGCTGATATCGTATAAAACGAAAATAGAATCGCTACAGGTGCGTACCATCGTAAAATTCGGCCACCTGCCTCATTCATCTCAAATAACGCATTGAAAGTCGGATATGCTAATACCGATAAACCAACAACTGCCGGTAAGACCAACAGGACACAAATTTGAAATGTCTTTTCAATTTGACTTCGAAGTTGTGTAAAATCACCGGCTGTGAATGAATTCGTAATGGTTGGAACAAGGGTCAAACCAAAAGCTGTTGCCAACGATACGGGAATCATGACTAATTTTGGAACCATAAATGTGACATATGAAAATAATCCCTCTGATACATGTTTTTCAATTCCGTTTTCGATCATTGTCCTGTTAAAGGTCAGTTGGTCAACATATTGATAAAGTGGAATTGAAAGTCCTACAAGTACAAATGGCCCGGCATAAGAGAAGAGTTCCTTGAACATTTCCTTAGTGGTTATATCCGTTTGTATTCTACTTTTTGAAAGCATTTCATCTAAATATGGTTTTCGCTTAAACCAATACCAAAGAAGTACCGCTAATCCACCAAGTGCTCCAATAAATGCCCCAAAAGTGGCTAGTCCAACCGCAAAAGGCATATCACCATCCATCATCTTCATCACAATAAAGGTTGCCGAAAGAACGAAGAGTATACGAACAATCTGTTCCACAACCTGTGAAACGGCAGTTGGTCCCATTGATTGATGTCCCTGGAAAAAGCCTCGTTGAATACTCATAATTGGAACAACAAGTAAGGCAAAGCTCACCATTCGAATGACATATGTAACATCTTCAACCGTATTTGTTGCATCTTCACCACCAAGAACAATTGGCGCAAGAATCGGTGCAAGTATGTTTAGGATGATAAAGCCTAATAGACCGGTAATGCCCATTACGATAAGTCCGGATTTATACATCCTTATCCCGGTATGATAATCACCTAATGAATTATATTTCGAAACAAATTTTGATACAGCAGCTGGAATGCCAGCTGTTGATATAAATAAGAAGATAGTATATTGTGCATACCCATAAGAATAAAGGGCAGAACCTATATCTCCAACTAAATATACGAATGGAAAGACATAAATCATTCCAAGTACTCGAGAAATATATGTAGCTAGGGTAAGGACGAACGTCCCACGCAGTAATTTCGAATCTGACATATAAAATCCCCAATCATTATTTCAAATCAAATACGCCTTGACGTATTTGCGTCCAGATTTTTTAGGCCCACATGAGGTGGGTCACAAAGACGTTGCTACAGGAAGTGGCGTTCTTAGCCTTTAATCCTATGTTCGAAAAATTTCATCTAAAGTCTATGACATTAGCCGGAGGCTTAACTTTATTCAGCCATGGTGGAGCACGACTTCTATATAAACATTTATACCATTTATAACAGTATAATAATATTTATTTATCTGAATAAAGTTAGAGTAACTAATCAAGTTTATCATATTTATAAAATTCATTTAACTAAAATTATTTGTCTGTTTCATGACATGTAGGTTTCTTTAGGTTTATCATGTATAGTTTAGACTTGTTAGCTTTGAAATTCAACGTTATTACATGCTCTGTTCCTATGATATGATGTAGAGAAGAAACTATAGGAGTGTGAAAAGCCATGAATCATATTATATTGTTCGATGGCGTTTGTCATTTTTGCAATAACAGTGTGCAATTTATCCTGAAAAGAGATTCGAAACAACGATACCATTTTGCATCTCTTCAAAGTGAAGCTGGAAAGGCATTATTGAAAAAACATCATATTCCTGAGGACATTAATAGTTTCGTATTAATTGAAGATGGTCGTTATTTTACAAAATCAAGTGCTGCACTAAGGGTTTGTCGTAATCTAAAAGGTGTTTACAAACTACTTGTGATTTTCAAAATCGTGCCAGCACCTATTCGGGATATATTTTATCATGTAATTGCCAATAATCGTTATAAATGGTTTGGAAAACAGGAAAGCTGTATGCTTCCTCCTCCAGAGGTTCGCAAACGATTTTTATAAATTTATTCAACCAGGGGTTGAATAAATTTATAGCCTCCGGCGGATGCCACGATTTTTCAAAGGAAATTTTTCGAACTTAAGATCAAAGACTAAGAGCGCCCACTTCCTGTGGCAACGTCTNNCGCAAATACGCCTTGGCGCATTTGATTATAAGGAGTGTTTTATTTGCAGTATGATGTAATTGTAATTGGAGGTGGTCCTTCGGGCTTAATGGCTGCGATAGCTGCTGGTGAGCAAGGAGCGAAGGTACTTCTTTTAGATAAAGGGAATAAGCTTGGAAGAAAGCTTGCAATTTCAGGTGGAGGGCGTTGCAATGTCACTAACAGACTCCCCATCGATGAAATCATTAAGCATATTCCAGGGAATGGACGATTCTTATATAGTGCATTTTCCGTTTTTAACAATGAAGATATTATTACTTTCTTTGAAAAATTAGGGATTCAACTTAAAGAAGAGGACCACGGTAGGATGTTTCCGACAACCGATAAAGCCCAATCTGTCGTTGATGCATTGCTAACGAAGCTCAATTCGTTAGATGTACAAATCGAAACAGACACACCTGTTGCTAAGCTTGAATATAAAGATGGACATGTTGCTGGTGTTCATTTAAAAAATGGTGAATACAAAGAGACTAGAAGTATTGTTGTCGCTGTCGGCGGTAAATCAGTTCCCCAAACAGGATCGACCGGAGACGGCTATTCTTGGGCAGAAGCAGCTGGTCATACAATTACAGATCTATTTCCAACTGAAGTTCCGGTGACATCCGACGAGGAATTCATTCAAAACAAAACCTTACAAGGTCTATCACTACGGGATGTTGCGGTTAGTGTCCTTAATCCTAAAGGAAAAACAGTAATCACCCATCAAATGGACATGCTGTTTACTCATTTTGGAATTTCAGGACCAGCTGTTTTACGCTGTAGCCAATTTGTTGTAAAAACGATGAAGAAGTTCCATGTTGACCGTGTAGTCATAAGTATTGATGCACTCCCATCAATGAACGAAGAGCAAATTTTTCAGCAGATTTTAAAACAAGCAAAAGATGAACCTAAGAAAGCCTTAAAAAATATTTTAAAAGGATTTTTACCAGAAAGATACCTTTTATTTTTATTAGAGAAAAATGAAATCGACCCACAAGTAACCATTGCAAATCTGTCTCATGACAACATACGTGCCTTTGCTAAGGATTGCAAACAATTTCAGTTCACGGTTAACGGGACACTACCAATTGAAAAAGCGTTTGTAACAGGTGGTGGGGTTTCAATTAAGGAAATTCATCCAAAGGAAATGGAATCAAAGTTTATGAAGGGACTCTTTTTCTGTGGTGAAATCCTTGATATTCACGGATATACGGGCGGCTATAATATCACATCAGCCCTTGTGACAGGTAGATTAGCAGGTGAAAACGCAGGAAAGCTAGCAACCACCATTCAAAACTAAAACAGAGCCTAACTCACAGTAATTTTTGTGGGTTAGGCTCTGTATATGATCATCGCAGAAAAACAAAATATTTGGTCATCCTCTTGGTCACAGGAAACCCCAACCTGGAATTTAACCTCAACAATATCTTGTTCATCCACTTTTTCAAAAAAACGATTCATCTTATGCTCTAAATCTTCTTCATGTTCTTCATCAAAAACCTTCACTTTTAATGCCACAAACTCCACCTCCATCACTAGTATTGACAGAGTTTGAGAATGTTAAGCTTATAATCTAGTTTTTTTATTCTTTTACTAATAAAAAATCCAGAGTATTGGTCCCTTTCCAGCTTTCATTAATTGGGTCCCGCTTGATTTAATGCAGGAATATTTATTGTCATTAAGAAGTTCAATCACTTTTCCAGAAAAAACGGCTGTCTTTCTATTTAACTCATCTTTTACTGATGCCGGTTGAGCACATGAACATGCTAATGCCTAACGAGGGAAAAGGCCAATTAAAATCAGAAAAAGTAACACTAGGACATGTAACCCTTTTATATATTTCAAATCGTCGTCCCTTTCTAGGATTAGTCGAAAAAGGAAGCCAAAGGTTGAATCGTTTTATCTTATCTAGCATTTATGTTATGACCTTTTCCTTTTTTATCTAAATGTCTTCACTTATTCTTCCTTAAGAAAATTAGAAGGTTTCCTTTTTTTCAAACAAACCCGTAAATAAAAAGCAGGTTATGAAAGCGACTAAAGTTACAGTGATGCCCATGACAAGACCGATAAATGCCATAAATGTATCGTCACCTGGAAATTGTGGTTCAAGTGTAACAATCATGTAGACAAAAACAAGAGTAAGAATTAAATAAAAACTGCTTCCGATAAAACCTCTTAAAATCCCCCCCTTTTTATTACCTTTCCAAGCATGTAAAACAATCATCCAGGAAACCAAACTTACTATCACAGCCGCAACCATAAAGAACAAATGGATGTAAGGGATCATTAACAAGCCTGTTCCATAGATTATGAGTAAAGTCGTACCAAACAAAAGTCCGTTTAAAACAAATAAAAATAACCCGTTTAACCATGGGTTTTGAAACCAATCATAGCCTGATAGTTTTTTTACAATCCGATTATTTGGTCCAATAAAATTTCCAAGCTTGTTCCGATTAATCCCCACAATCATTAATAACAATATACCGAGCAATAAAAAAAGTGTCATTGTTACCACCTTACCCCTTTCATTTACAATTATATAATTTCTAGAATTATTTTAGCAAATATTTTATTGTTTTTCAATAAACTTTTAAATATATTTGTGTTGTTTTAAACAAAAAGAAAAACGTGAATTCATATAAGAATTCACGCTAAATCCTAATCAGATATACTTTATTATTTCGTTTCACCTGTCCAATTCATCATCCCGCCAACCATATTTACGACCTTATAGCCCTGATCATCTAGGTATGCACAGACATTGAAGCTCCTACCACCTGAACGGCAAATAATGATGTATTCAGTATCTTTATCAAAATAATCAAGGTTTTCTGGGATTTCCATCATTTTTATATGCTTTGCACCAGGTATCATGCCCCCTGCTACTTCTTCATCTTCACGAACATCGACAAGATTTAGCTTTTCGCCTTCTTCAAGTTTCTGCTTCAGTTCCTCGGTTGTGATTTCTTCAAACATCGAATCATCCTTTCCATTACTTATCTTGAACATTATATCAAAGCTAAAGTACCTAACAAAATTTTACGCAATCCCTCTAAACTAGAATTTCTTTTTCAAAAAGAGTATGATTTAAATAGTTTAAAACAAGGGGGAAAAGACATTGACTTATCCGAATACTGACGAAACTATTCAACTTATAAAAGAACTCGTTTCGATTCCAAGTCCATCTGGAAACACAAATGAAGTCATTACATTTGTAGAAAAGCTTCTAAAAGAAGTAAATGTGGATACATACAGAAATCGCAAAGGCGGTTTAATTGCTACCATTCCCGGAAAAGATACACAAAAACACCGCATGCTCACTGCCCATGTGGACACACTAGGCGCAATCGTAAAAGAAATCAAACCAAGTGGTCGATTAAAGCTAGATTTAATTGGCGGCTTCAAATATAACTCCATTGAAGGCGAATATTGCCGAATTGAAACTTCATCTGGAAAATTCTATACGGGTACAATCCTGATGCATCAGCAATCCGTTCATGTATACAAGGATGCCGGAAAAGCGGAGCGCAACCAAGAAAATATGGAAGTCCGTATTGATGAAAAAGTAAAAAATGCGGATGAAGTGCGGGCTCTTGGAATTGAGGTTGGTGATTTTGTTTCATTTGATCCACGTGTAGAAGTTTCATCAAACGGCTTTATAAAGTCACGCCATCTAGATGACAAGGCAAGTGTTGGCATCCTTCTTCAATTGATTAAACAAATCAAAGCCGAAAATATTGAGCTTCCATATACAACTCATTTCCTAATTTCAAATAATGAGGAAATCGGCTATGGCGGTAACTCCAACATCACACCTGAAACGGTAGAATATTTAGCAGTGGATATGGGGGCAATGGGTGATGGTCAATCAACAGATGAATACACAGTTTCAATCTGTGTAAAGGATGCGAGCGGTCCATATCATTATGCATTCCGTAAAAAGCTTGTTCAGCTTGCCGAAAAACATGAGATCGGTTATAAACTAGACATCTATCCTTATTATGGTTCTGATGCTTCAGCAGCAATTCGTTCTGGTCATGATATCATCCACGGACTAATTGGTCCTGGGATTGACTCTTCTCATGCATTCGAACGTACACATAAAGATTCAATCGAAAATACGACAAAACTAATTTATCATTATCTACAGTCCGAAATGGTTGAATAGATTTTTAAGGGTACTCCAAATGGGTATCCTATTTTTGTAAAGAAAAGATTCCAATTTTGAGTTCGTTTTTTTGTTAGTGGCAGTATTTTTAAAATAGTGACAGTAAATTTGAATTAGTGGCAGTATTTCTGGGATAGTGACAGTATTTCTGAAATAGTGACAGTATTCTTAAAAATACTCTGAAATAACTACCCTAAAAAAATAGCCCCCACAAATTGTGAGGGGCTACATTTATTAGTTTGCTACAATATTTACAAGCTTTCCTGGTACTGCAATTACCTTACGTACCGTTTTACCTTCGATTTGTTCCTTAATTGGGTCTGCACCCATCGCTATTTGTTCAAGTGCTTCTTTTGAAGCATCTGCTGGAACATGAAGCTTCGCTTTTACTTTTCCATTCACTTGAATCACAATTTCAATTTCGGATTCCACTAATTTCGCTTCATCAAATGCTGGCCAAGATTCATAAGCAATTGATCCTGTATTACCAAGCTTCTCCCAAAGCTCTTCAGCAAGGTGTGGAGCAATCGGAGAAAGTAATTTTACAAAGCCTTCAATGAATGGCTTTGGTAATTCAGAAGCTTTATAAGCATCATTAATGAACACCATTAGTTGTGAAATTGCAGTATTAAAATGTAATGCTTCGTAGTCTTCTGTCACTTTTTTCACTGTTTGATGATACACACGCTCAAGTGAAGTATCGTTTGAATCTGCTTTTACTTTTAGTGATATGTTACCATTGTCATCGACAAGCAAGCGCCAAATTCGATCCAAGAATCGACGAGAACCATCAAGTCCATTTGTTGACCAAGCGATGGAAGCATCTAGTGGTCCCATGAACATTTCATATAAACGAAGTGTATCTGCACCGTGAGATTCAATGATGTCGTCAGGATTTACAACATTTCCTTTTGACTTACTCATTTTTTCATTTCCTTCGCCAAGAATCATCCCCTGGTTGAAAAGCTTTTGGAATGGTTCTTTCGTTGAAACGACACCAATATCATATAGAACTTTGTGCCAGAATCTTGCATAAAGCAAGTGTAGCACTGCATGCTCTGCACCACCGATGTAAATATCAACTGGTAACCATTCTTTTAATTTTTCTGGATCTGCTAGAGCTTCTTTATTATATGGATCAATATAACGTAAGTAGTACCAGCAGCTACCAGCCCATTGTGGCATTGTATTAGTCTCACGACGTCCTTTTTTGCCGGTCTTCTCATCAACTACATTTACCCACTCAGTGATATTTGCAAGTGGTGATTCACCGGTCCCTGAAGGTTTGATTTCCTTCGTTTTTGGAAGCATAAGTGGAAGCTCTTCTACTGGAACGGTAGTCATTGTTCCATCTTCCCATTGGATAATAGGAATCGGTTCACCCCAATAACGCTGGCGGCTAAATAACCAATCACGCAATTTGTAGGTAATTTCCTTTTTTCCAATCTTATTTTCTTCTAGCCATTCAATCATTTTCGTAATGGCTTCTTCTTTATTTAATCCATTTAGGAAATCTGAATTTACATGTTCACCGTCGCCTGTGTATGCCTCGTTCGAAACATCTCCACCAGCAACGACTTCTTTAATTGGTAATTCAAACTTCTGAGCAAATTCATAGTCACGCTCATCATGGGCTGGAACCGCCATAATCGCACCTGTTCCATAGCTCATTAGGACGTAATCTGCGATCCAAATTGGCATCTTTTCTTGGTTTACAGGGTTGATAGCATAGGCCCCTGTGAATACACCTGTTTTATCTTTTGCTAAGTCAGTACGCTCAAGATCGCTCTTACTCTTAATTTTATCAACGTAAGTTTTGACCGCTTCTTTTTGTTCAGGCGTCGTAATTTTATCAACAAATGGGTGCTCAGGAGCAAGTACCGCGTAAGTAGCACCAAATAAAGTATCCGGACGAGTTGTGAATACAGTGAAAGTATCATCGTGTCCATCAATTTTAAAGGTTACATGCGCTCCTTCAGAACGACCAATCCAGTTGCGCTGCATTTCTTTTAAGCTTTCCGGCCAGTCAAGTTCCTCTAAATCCTCAAGTAAACGCTCAGCATATGCAGTAATTTTTAGTACCCATTGTCGCATTGGACGTCTTTCAACCGGGTGACCACCACGTTCACTTTTTCCATCAATGACTTCTTCATTAGCAAGAACAGTTCCTAATGCAGGACACCAGTTAACAGGAATTTCATCCACATATGCCAAACCTTTTTCAAATAGCTTTGTGAAAATCCATTGTGTCCATTTATAGTAAGCTGGGTCAGTTGTATTCACTTCCCGATCCCAATCATATGAAAATCCGAGTTCTTTAATTTGACGACGGAACGTATTGATATTTTTCTCGGTAAATTCAGCAGGGTCGTTTCCGGTATCTAACGCATACTGCTCAGCTGGTAAACCGAATGCATCCCATCCCATTGGATGAAGAACATTGTACCCTTGCATTCTCTTCATTCTTGCTAAAATATCGGTCGCTGTATAGCCTTCCGGATGACCTACGTGAAGTCCAGCACCTGAAGGATATGGAAACATGTCTAACGCATAAAATTTACGTTTCCCTTTGTCCTCAGTTGTCTTAAATGTTTTGTTCTGTTCCCAGTGCTGCTGCCATTTTTTCTCGATCTTTTGGTGATTAAAACTCATAAGACTTCCTCCTTAATCTGTTACAAATACTAAAAAACCTATAAAAAAAACAAAAAACCCCTAATCCCAAAAGGGACGAGAGGATATGTATTCTTCCCGCGGTACCACCCACATTAGTGACAAATTGTGCACTCACTTCATTCATCCTTAACGCGGATTAAGACGATAAACACTAGTTTGCTCTTCGCATTTCATGCTTATTACTCAAAGGCGAGTTCATGTTCATCAACGATTGACTTGCACCACCCGTCAACTCTCTAACACGTGTATAGAACATTACTACTCCTTCTCAACGTTTCATTATTTATGATTATATTCAGTATTGTATAGAATTTGTGCAAGAACTTCAAGTAAAATAGGAAAAATTGGGCTTTTCAACCACCATTATACCCACATACCCTTTTGCTATACATCTAATGTTTAGATTTTTGTTAAGTCAACATGACAATCATCCGGTCAAAAAACCCGTAAATTAGAAGAAGAATTACTCAGGAAAAAACGGCCAAATTTGTGAAGGAACTTTGACTAAAAACGGCATTTTGAAATCGATTAAACCCTTACCACTATTGGAACGGTGTATACATGCTCACCCTTTCACAAACTGTACACAGATTACCTTCAAAAACGTGATTTATATCACGTTTTGGGGGTCCCCCGCCGAATATGATAGAAGTGTAGAAAGCAATCAATAACCAAATTAAAACCAAGTTCAAGGGGGTAAAAATTATGAACAAGAAAGTGAAATGGTTAGTCACATCTTTGGTTGGAACATCACTTATTTTAGCAGGTTGTGGGAAACAAGACGTAGCAGTAGAAAAAAAGGTTGAAGTACAAACAACTGCCTCAGAATCAACCAATGGGAATCTCATCGCACCACACAAGGACCTTAACCAAGAGCCTGTTCCATTAAAAGTCGAAAGAGTATCAGAAAATGAAGTAAACGTTGAAATGACTTCACAAATTACAGACATTGAGATTGACAAAGGCTACACCTATAAAGCTTGGACATTTAATGGTGAAGCACCTGGACCTGTCGTAGTTGTAAATGAAGGTGACACAATTAACTTTACACTAAAAAATATTGATCCAGCGGTTCCGCACAGCATGGACTTCCATGCAGTACATGCAGCACCTTCAAAAGATTTCATTGATGTAATGCCAGATGAGACTGGTACATTCTCTTATCCAGCTAACAAACCTGGGGTCTTTATGTATCACTGTGGTACAAAACCAGTATTATCACATATCGCAAATGGCATGCACGGAACCATTATTGTAAAACCGAAAAACGGTTATCCAACAGATAACGAGATTGATAGAGAATACCTTCTTATCCAAAACGAATGGTACAAATACAACGATTTAGATGACATGACAAACGGTGTACCTAGCCAAGTAGTATTTTCAACAAAAGCACTTAAAGAAGGCGACTTAAATACAAACGGCGATACGTTCTCATTAAAAGAAACACCACTACTTGCAAAAGTTGGCGACAAAGTTAGACTATACGTTAACAACGTTGGTCCAAATGAAGTGAGCTCTTTCCACGTAGTAGGTACAATATTTGACGATGTGTATATCGATGGTAACCCATACAATCATATGGAAGGACTACAAACAGTTATGCTTCCTGCTAGCGGTGGGGCAGTTGTAGAATTCACGGTAATGAAAGAAGGAACAAACACAATCGTTACCCATC
>NZ_JBALOX010000011.1:0-15289 GCF_036965165.1 Bacillus sp. JJ1521
ATAGGTACAATATCAAAATTTTAGTCCGATATCCGCAAAACACCGTTAGTTAGTTGGCCTTTCGGGTAAACCGGATGGCTTTTAAAATGCCTCTAACTTTGGCTTTGTCCGATATATTGCGGGTTTGGGGTGATATATTCAGATTTGTGTCCGATAAACTTCAGACTGTGTCCAATATCCTGCCAAGTTTGTCCTGTATAATCAAATTTTAGTCCGATATCCGCAAAACACTGTTAGTTAGTCGGCCTTCCGGGGGAACCGGAAGGCTTTTAGACCAAAAAAACACCCCTCCACTCAGGAGAGGTGCCGCGTGTTCTTATTTAAACAATACTTCCATTGCTTTTTTCAGCTGTTGGTCATTCTTTTCGTCACGGATAGACTCGATGACTTTTGCTTCAATGGCGCCAGCTGTTTTTTCATTGATTGTGCCGGTTGCTTCTATTTTATTTGCCTTTTGGAAGGCTGTTACTGCAACAGTAGTTTCTCCGCTAAAGTAGCCGTCCTCACGCCCTGGGTTAAATCCTAATCCATTCAGCATGATTTGAGCATTTTTGATTTTTTCATTGTTCATGTTTTGAGTGAGCTCTTTTTCAAACTGGATAGGGTTCGCATAGAAATATTCAGGCTGTTTTTCCTCTACAGTTGGTTCGATTCCCTTTTTGTGAATCCAGTTACCATTCGGAGTTAACCATTTGAACATCGTTAATTTAAGGTTGCTACCGTCACCCATATCGCGCGCTTGTTGAACGGTACCCTTACCAAATGTTTTTTCACCAACGATGTCATAACCGCCAGCTTCTTTTAACGCACCTGCTAAAATTTCGGATGCAGAAGCACTACCTTGGTTTGTTAACACAACGATTGGATAGTCCTTTTGTTTTTCAAGTTTGGAGAAGAAGCGTTGCTTTTCGCCGTCTCTGTTTTCAATTTGAACATATGGCTTATCTTTTGTAACAAGCTGTTTTAAAATATCCTCAACACTTTCAAGAAGTCCGCCTGGATTTCCGCGAACATCGATGATTAGGCCTTCAATGCCTTTGCCCTCAAGTTCATTAAGTCCAACCACGAAATCCTCCGCTGTATCGTTTGCGAATGACGTGATTTCAATATAACCAAGTTTTTTATTATTGTATTCTTTTAAATCTGTATACACAGTCTCAATCGGAATCGTGTCACGGGTTACTTTGACGTCCATTAAATCTGTTACACCCGGTCTCATGACTTGTAGAGTAACAATTGTTCCCTTTTCACCGCGGATTTTTAAAACCGCCTCATAAAGATCAAGACCCTCGATGCTATTGCCGTCAATTTTAATGATTTGATCATTTGGCTTAAGACCTGCTTTTTCAGCTGGTGAATCCTTGAATGGAGCGACGATTGTAACCTTGCCCTCCATCATGCTTACCTCTGCGCCAATTCCTTCAAAGGATGATTCCAGTGATTCATTGAACTTGGCAGCAGTTTCTTCATCCATATATGCAGAATACGGGTCATCCAGCGTGCTGACCATCCCCTGAATGGCGCCCTCTATTAATTTTTTCTCGTCAACTTTCTCAACATAACTTGATAAAATCATGTTGTACGCTTGACTAATTTTAGTTAGATCTTTTGTTTCTTCTTTTGTAGTACCATTGTTTTGGTTTGGCTGCTGAACGAGTGGTTGTTCGTTTCGATCGAGCAACTGAAACGCTAAAAATGTAGCGCTCACCCCTAATAGTAAGGATAGTACCATGTATAATGCGACAACTTTACGACTCAACTGTGTTCCTCCTCCGTAACGATTACAATTACAAATGCATACCGTTAATTTTTGTAGCTTTTGTGTTCTTATTCATCCCTTAATAGTCGAAAAGTCATGTTTGAAAAAGAGCTTGGACCTTTTTGACTATCTGGTTAGAGTTGCAGGAAAAGGCACCACACATGCGTTAGTGCGATGCCTTTGTATAAAAATATGTAATGCTTGTACTCTTTATGACAAAAATGAGGCACTACCTCAATGTGTAATTGGTAAAAAGTTTCGCTACTTTTCCATTATAAAAGCTTTTTTAGAATGAAGTAAAGAAAAATGTAGTAACTTCTGAGCTAGCGCAGTATGATAGAGAAAATCTTTTTTGAGGAGTGGTTGGGTTGGCATACGAAATTCGTGAGTTGAAGACGGTGGATGAGATGAAAATGGCGTTTCCGGTCATGAAGCAATTACGTACCCATTTTGATCTCGAAGAATTTGTGGCATTGGTGGATGAGATGCAGCCTCAGGGATATCGAATGTTTGCATTATTTGATGAGGGAAAGGTTGCCGCGGTTACGGGCGTTGCGCAACAGCTCAATCTTTATTACGGAAATCATATATATGTGTATGATTTGGTGACTGATGAGGCGAGTCGCTCAAAAGGCTATGGTGAAGCACTTCTTTCCTATATACATGAACTTGCTCTGGAATTAGGATGTGGCAAGGTAGCGTTGACGTCTGGACTGCAGCGTGTGGACGCGCACCGTTTTTATGAGAATAAAATGGGATATGAACGGAAAAGCCTTGCGTTTGTGAAGGAGTTGTAGGATGGAATAGGCGGGGCATAAGCCTGGCCTTAGCCCCTTATTCAATCTATTGCTACACGTGTTCTTCTAAAGCTTTTATTTCTGCTAAATCTGGGAGTGCAGTCATGGCTCCTTTTTTTGATGCCGCAAGACCACCAGATATCGTAGCTAAACGGACAATTTTCTTTAATGTTTCCTCCTTTAGAGTTGAAAAATCATCTACCCACTCATTTATTCCATACAATATACCTGAAACAAATGCGTCTCCGGCACCGGTAGTGTCAACAGCTTCTACTTTTATTGCGGGTGTTTCAATTATTGTATTTTTTGAAAAGACAAGACTCCCTTTTTCGCCTAGGGTAACAAAGATAATTGGGATATCATATTTTGTCATCCATTGTATTCCTCCATCAATACTTTCACATTCAGAAATAAAGATGAGTTCTTCTTCAGATATTTTTAGTATGTCAACCTTATCTAACATAGATAAGATTGTTTCCCTTGCTGAACCTTTGTCCTCCCATAAATTTAAGCGGAGATTTGGATCATAAGAAATGAAAATTCCTCCCTGTTTAGCAAGCTCGACAGCCTTTATTGTCGCAGCTTTTGACGGTTTTCTGATTAATGAAATCGAACCAAAATGAAAGATTTTATTGTCCTTGAATAAAATAGGGTTTATCTCCGTTTCAGATAAAAAACAATCCGCACTCGGATTAATATAGAAGTCAAAAGTCCGCTCTCCATTTTCTGCTAGGGTTACGAAGACTACCCCCGTTCGGGCTTCATTTGTTAGAATCATATTCGTAACATCGACACCGTATTCTAGCAATGTTTCTTTTAAAAAAACCCCTAAAACATCGTTCCCTACTTTGCCAAGGAAGGTTGATTTTGCACCAAGTTTCGATAAACCAACTGAAACATTTGCAGGTGCGCCTCCTGGGCTCTTTTGGTAAGTTAGATTGTGGATATCTAAAGGAATAAAATCAATTAATGCTTCACCCAAACAGATAATACCTTTTTTCATAAATTACACCTACCCTAAATTTAATTGTTTTACTAGTTCATCGTACCCTTTCATATCCGTAAAAGACTTAAGTGGAAAGCATGCTTTATTAGGTACAGCCTTTTGGACAGTAGAAAGCAGCTTCTGATGGCAAATAATAAGATCTACATCGTAAGGAATCTCATCAATTGATGAATTACCTACATCGACTGCCAGATTCACTTGTCCAAGTTTCTTCCTTAACATGGCGGCCCCCATGGCACTTGAGCCCATTCCTGCTTCACAAACAAAAATGATTTTTTCAACCTTTTTTACCTTTTTTAACGGATCATCCACTATTTCATATTTACTTTCCATAGGTGGCTGAGTCGTTATCTCCATCATTTTACTTTTGACTAGTTTTTCATCCCTCTCCAAACGGTAAAACTCAATAATCGTTTCTCGGTTCTCCTCTTCGGTCGGAGAATCAGAAATCTGCTTCAAAAGAAGGATGCTAAAAAGAAAAGATATAAGTGCTGAAAGAACTACACCTAAAAGTATAAAAAACATATCTTCCTTTGGAGCAAGTCCGATAAATAGGAAGATGCTCCCCGGTGAAGGAAGAGCCACAAGACCGACATCAAAAATCTGAAAGGTTAACACTCCAGCCATTCCACCTAAAATAAGTGAGATGATAAGCTGAGGCTTCATTAGTACATACGGAAAATAAACCTCATGAATTCCTCCAAAAAAATGAATGGCTGATGCTAGTTTTGCCCCATTTCTTTGCCCGCCCTTTGTTTTTAACCAATAGGCAAGAAGAATGCCTAGACCGGGACCTGGATTACTCTCTAACAAGAAAAAGATGGATTTTCCTAACTCTTTTCCTTGTTGAATTCCAAGTGGACCCAAAATTCCGAAATTGATAATATTATTAAGGAAGAAAACCTTTGCTGGTTCAATGATGACTGATACTAGTGGGAGCCAGCCAGAATAAATAACCGCTTCTAATAATTTGGTAGACCATTGCACTCCCATGGAAAGAGTTTGCCCTACATAAAGGAAGCAAACGATTGTAAGGATAATGGCAATTATGGCGGCAAGAACATTTCCGATTAGCAATTCGTAGCCAACACCGGGAAGTCTCTTTTTTATAAATTGATCAAGCTTTTTTATTATCCAGCCCGATAATGGACCAATGATCATCGCACCTAGAATCGCAGGGGTAGAGCTTGCTAGAGTTAACCCATATGTCACTAGGGCGGCGACCACTGCCCCACGTTGTCCACCGATTAATTTCCCACCCGTATAGCCTAATAAAACAGGTAAGAGTGTACTATACACAGGATCTACAATTAGTAAAATCCGATCATTATACCACCATCCATAAATCCCAAAAATTCCATGTATGATTCCAACTGCGATAATGACCGAGATATTCTGATACACCATGGCACTCAATAATTGACCCAATTTCTTCATTTATCTTTGGACTCCTTTAGAGCACGTGCCGCTTTTACCTCATATGCTTTTGATAAAATATCCTCTATTGAATGGATCACGACACCTGACTCACCGGAACTTAAAACGTTTACAAATACTTCATCTACAAACATGGCGCTGATTTCACTTATCATTTCAATATGTTCTTTAGGAGCATGTTTTGGTGCTGCTAATAAAATGACCGTTTTGATTGGATGTTCTTCCTCTTCATCCATTTTCCATGGAACCGTTGTTTCCATCCGAAAAATAACAACAAGTAATTGTTTAACCCCTTCTGTCTTAGCGTGAATCATTGTCAAATCACCTAGGACAAATCCTCCTTGCCTCTCTCGTTTTTCTAAATCATTTAGAACAGTCTCAGAGTCTTTTATGACCTCAACATGCCTCATCTGATTTAAAATATTTGATAATACAGGAGGTCTTGCCTTTACATCATCGTAAATCTGCAAGTTTCGTAAAATCTGCATGATACCTTCCCCGTATTTGGCAAGTGACATGATTGATGAAGACAGCAAATTAGGAACCTCTTCTATTTTCTGTGAAAGCTTCTGTTCATCGACCTTTGTTAGGCTAATTTGGATTCTCGTTATGTCATCCTCCTTCAGAAACGGACTAACAATCACGATATTTTCATTATGAACAGTTGATAGATTCACCGTTGAAATCACGATATCAATGTCTTCTTGTTCCTTTAACAATCTATCGAGTTGTTTCATTGATATTACCGCCTCGACATGAATGTTTGGCATTTCATTACGGATCCTCGATGCCAAATAGGTAGATGTTCCAAGTCCACTCGCACAAACCACAATGGCTTTGAATTCTTTTTTCAATAAATTCTTTTTCCGAATGAGGGCAGCTCCTATGTGCATGGCTAAGTATCCGACTTCATCGTCTGGGATGGTGAATCCGGTTTTTTCGGATAAAAGCTCACATGCCTTCTGACAGGCAATAAAAATGTCTGGATACCTCTCTTGTATTTTTTCAAGCATTGGATTATGAATTTGAAGACCATGCTTTAATCGGTTAAATGTCGGGGCAAAATGTGAAACCAATCCTTCGGAAAGTAATTCATCGCCTATAAATGATTCTTCAAGATAATGTTCGACGGCACGAATAAAGCTTTGTGTTAATTCAATCCAGGTAAATTCTTCACTGCCATCGTTCATTACCTTTTTCCCTTTCGCTAACCTAGCACCTGCTAAATGAAGGTAAATATAACTTACTTCAATTTTGGGAACTGTGATTGAAATTTCTTTTTCTAGCTCTGAAACAATTTGCTCGGCTAGAGAATACATTTCCCTATCCACTGCTTTGCCTTGAATGATTTGTGGTTCTTCAATGACCTCTCCACTTTGGGTTCTTTCCAGGGCGAGTATTAAGTGTACGATCAGATTCACATAGTTGCGATCAGTGAGTTCGATATCCCGTTGTTTCTCTAAGACCTGATGCACTACCCGCTCAACATCAAGGATTTTATCGGTTTGAACAATCTTTAATAATCGATTTCTTATCACAACTCCTAATTTCCCTTGTAATGATTCTACTTCCTTTTTGCCATGAAAAATTTCAAGCCATTCTTCAAAAGTTATATCTTTATGGAGCAACCGTGATAGTAGTGTTCTCCGCTGTTGTTCCGTTCCTTCAATAAATATGCCAATTCCAGGCGAGCGAACAAGTGTAACTCCACCTTTTGAAAGCTGATCACTTACTTTGTCCAAGTCGAAGCTGACCGTCGCTTCCGTAACCCCATATTTTTGGCTGAATACAAATTGTTTAATAGGTTCCTTCGACAACAATAAATCATAGGCAATGCCTTCCTGGCGCTCTTCCGGAGAATAAGCAGACAAGGTTTTCGTCTCTTCTATGAGCCTTTTGACCTTTTCCTTCCCCTCTTTTCGTCCTTTTAACTCAAGCCCCGAACCGATTTTTCTACCAATTTTTAATTCATAATCATCGAGGATGGATTTGAGTGCGTTCATTTCTCTTTGAATGGTCCTTGTGCTTAGTTTGAACATTTCAGAAAGCTCTTTGTATGAAACAGGTCTATTTGTGATTAGTAATGTTCTCAATAACTCTTTTTGACGTGAATTTAGTATTGGTTGCATCTTTTCCCCACCCTCTCCACTTAATCATTGGCAGTAGCTTTGTTACTTTTTTTCGCAATCTCTGTGGCCGTTTCTTTTGGACTTTGCTTTCCAGCAATCATTTTTGATAGTTCAGTAAAAATAAACGTATCAACTTGCTGCCATTGTGGTATCTTTGGACGCATATAGATATTCTCGTTCTTCCATGCCTCAAATGTAGCGGCCATAGGCATCAAATTAGGCATTTGCTTTGATTCAGGTGTACCGTACTTCATCCCTTTTTTTACATCAGGCAGCTGGTAAACGGAATATCGTGTAGGTGTCGATCCTCCTGAGTCCGATTGTAAAATCATATATTGTAATTGTGGGGAGGTCGCCCAAATCAAAAAAAGCCAAGCTGCTTTTTGCTCTTGATCCGTGGCAAATCTATTAATTCCGATCCCTGTTCCCCCAAACGCATTTGCATGCCGGACTTTTCCTTTGGGTAGGATCGTCCACCCTACATTCCCGGCTATCTTAGATTCATCTTTATTTTCAAATATTGAAGAATACTCATGCCATTGTGGTGACATGGCAAATCTCGCAACTGCAAAAGCTTCCGCCACCTCGTACCAATCATATGAAGTACTTTCTGGATCAGCAATATTAAGCAATCGTAGATAAAATTCTGCCGATTCAATTGCTATATCAGTAGTCATCGCAGATTTTCCTGGTTTTGTCGTACCAAGGAGATTTAGATTTTGTCTAACGAGATAATCCCCACCGTTTGCAGCAAGAATATTACTAAAATCATTCATCAACGAGTCATGCCTCTCAGCTTGATGACCGATCCCATACTTAACCTCAGTAATTTTTCCTTCCTCGATTTTTTCATTAATCCATTTCCCAATTTCGTAATATTGCTGCCATGTAAAATCAGGTCCAGGGGTCCAGTCATACCCATTTTCAGCAAAAAACTCTTCTTTGTACTTATGAAATATATCCTTACGGTACGCAAGCAACATAGTAGGGGCATCATACGGCAATGCCAAGAGCTTGTCTCTATTTTCTATGTAACCAACAACATCAAGTTGATTTCGAATGAAATCCTCCACACCACCCGGAATATGGGGCAATGTTGGATCTCGATTAAAACGATTAAGGTCAACGAAATTTTCTGGATATTTAACAAGGATTTGAAATGGATCTGCATAAATAATCTGATAATCACCGGATCTTGCATTAAAATCTAGACCAACTTTTTCGATGATTGTAGGCAGATCTTTATGCTCTATATTTACATTGATACCCGTCACTTCTTCAAATTTATCAATTTGTGCAGCTAATGCAGCAGATGGAGGTGTGTTTTCAGATATCATGTTCAATTTAACCCCTTCAAATTGCCGCCAATTAAAACCTTCCGGCGCCTCGATTTTCGGAAGACCGTCTACCCAGCCTTCGAAAGGGGCATGAATTAAAATGTTAGGGTTCACTTGTTTTTCACTCTCAATCTTGTAATCTCCTTTATCTAACGAGGTTGAGCAACTAGATAAAAAGATCATAATAATAATCACCATTATGGTAAGATAAAAAGACTGTCTATTCACAAGTGAACCCCCTAATTAAAAACCTTTAAACGCTTTCAATTGAATCTATTTGAATCAAATTATATCATATGCTTCTCTTAAAAAGTGGGTATAATGGATGTACATAGCCTCGCTCTATGTTCCATATTGAGGTTCGTCTCTTTCGTTTGTCAAAGAACAATCTCGCTTCTAATAAAATAGGATCTGCTATAACTGAATGCTGATCTTACTCTGTTAGAAAAATAAACGGTAAAATTCCGCTTAAATTTGGAAATACCCATGTTTCCTTAAAAATTAAGGACGTTTTTCCGTTTATATTCTCTAATTCTTTGGGTTTTATCTTATTAAGAGCAGTTAATCGGAATATCTCCGCCTATGAATTCCCATAGTCGCGGGAAAAACAACAATGAATAATAAAAAGCCACATTTGTGGCTCGGGTTTAATTTTTAGAAAGAGAAATAAGACATTTTAAAATTTGATTTGAACTTTTAGCGTATTGGGATTTCTTGGTCCTTCTAAGAATTCTATCGTTTCTTCCAATGAAATCTCTTTTGAAATTAAATGTCCTAGTTTTACACGCCCCTCTTTTACCCACTGAAAGGCTGGTATAAACGTATGGTTGATAGCCATGGAACCAATTAATGTCCAATCTTTATTGTATAGTTTAAATGGACTTACACTTACTTGCGCATCTTGTGCTGTTACCCCAAACTGTAAATACTTAGCGGTCTTTCCCAAGTAATTGAAAGCCTGTTCGATAACTTGGGGGATTCCTGTAGCATCAATTACAACATCGAAACCGTGTGGATAATGTTTTGCACCTAATTCTTCCTCAATGTTTTGACTTAATACGCCTTTTGTCGCGCCCCACTCAAGTGCCATGTTTAATTTATCCTGTGATACGTCGACTACGACAAGTTCAGATGCTCCGGCCATTTTTACGGATTGAACCAATTGCTGACCCATCGCCCCTGCTCCAAATAAAAGAACACGCTCGCCAACTTTGAGCTGAAGTCGATTCATACCATGTACGACGCAGGCCATCGGCTCGACAAATGCCGCTTCTGCAAATGACATCGAATCAGGCACCTTCACAACGTTTTTAAATGGAACTTTGACGTACTCAGCCATGCTACCATCCACTGTATTCCCTAACGCGCCCCAATTTTCACATTGGTTCCCTCTATTTGTTAAGCAAAATTCACAATATCCGCAAAAAAGAGAAGGATCTGCAGTTACCCGATCTCCTACTTTGAATGTTGTAACATTTTCCCCAACCTCATGAATGATACCGGAAAATTCATGCCCTGGAATAATCGGATATTGTGAAAGGAATTCTCCTTTAAAAATATGAACATCCGTCCCGCAAATCCCAACATTCTCAACTTTAATTGTTACATCGTTAGGACCTGGTTTTGGATATGGCACTTCTTTTACAACAGCTGTATATGGTTTTTCGATGACTAATGCCTTCATTTTACTTCCCCTCCATCTGGATAGATCATAACTTTTATACTTACATCTTTTTGAGTTCTAGCAACTTCAATGGCTTCTTTAATATCAGCAAGTGAATATTTATGTGTAATGATTTTCTCAATATTTAATCGTGAACGACTCAATGCTTGAATCGCTGCAGGATAGGTATTCGCATATCGGAATACGCCATATACATCAATTTCTGAATCAATGAGGTGAGGAATATCGATCGGAATATCACTTGTGACCGGTAACCCGACCAAAACGATTCTTCCGCCGCGATTAACTTGTTTCACGGCAACCGATATCACCCTTGCGTTTCCGGAGGTTTCGACGATAACATCGATTCCCTTACCATTGGTCCATTCTTCTAATCTTTCATGAACATTTTCCTTCATAGGGTCGATAACAGCTGTTACACCCATTTCCTTAGCTATCTCCTGACGATAAGGCACGACATCACTTGCATAAATTTCTGATACCCCAAACATTTTCGCTGCCTGTATCGCTAATAATCCAATCGGACCAAGACCCGTAACAAACACTCGATCCTGCGGGTCGACCATTCCTCGTTTCATTGCATGGAAACCTACGGATAACGGTTCTAATAACGCCCCCTCTTCAAAGCTCATTTCGGCTGGAAGGATGAATAGGAAATCACTTCGAACACTTACATACTCCGCCCAAGCTCCGTCTACCGGAGGAGTCGCCATAAAGACAACATCTGGACAAAGATTATAACGACCAGACTTACAATAATGGCATTTACCGCACGTAACACCAGGCTCAACTGCTACACGGTCACCTACTGTTACCTCAGTTACGTCTTTCCCTACTTTTACAACAACTCCAGCTAATTCATGACCTAAGATGATAGGCTCTTTTACTTCATAACGTCCGATTTTACCATGCTCGTAATAATGGACGTCTGAACCACAAATTCCTATACAATATACCTTAATAAGGGCCTCATTATCTTTGGGCTCCGGAATAACCACATCTTTTACTTCCATTACAAATGGCTTTTCTAAGATAGCGGCCTTCATCATTGATGACATAAGTTCTCTCTCCTTTTTTCTTTATCCTTTGACCGCTCCCATTGTTAAGCCTCTTACTAATTGTTTTTGTGTAAACCATCCTAAAATTAATACAGGCAAAATGGATATGGTTGCTGCCGCCGACATTTTGGCCCAGAACAATCCTTCTTGGGTCATAAAAGATGACATATAAACTGGAAGCGTTGATGCGTTTGTGTAACTCATACTAACGGCAAAGAAAAATTCATTCCAAGCAAATACCATGGAAAGGAGTGCAGTTGAAATCAAGCCAGGTTTTACAAGTGGGAGTATCACCTTAAAAAAGCATTGCAGTCCTGATGCACCATCAATTTGAGTTGCCTCAATAATTTCATATGAAATGTCATTAAAGAATGAACGCATCATCCAAATAATTAATGGAACATTCATCGCAGAGTACAGAATGATTAACCCTATTAAAGAGTCTAATAAATTCATATTTTTAAAGATTAGATATAAGGGAATGATAACCCCTGCGACTGGTAAAAAACGGGTCGAAATGAACCAGAATAATAGGTTATCTCTATTTTTTACTTTATACATCGAAAGCGCATATGCAGCAGGAACACCTAAAGCTAACGCAATGATTGTTGAAACGCCAGTAACGATGATTGAATTGACAATAAAGTCGCTGACTCCTAAATTCCAAACTAATGCGTAGTTTTCTAATGTTGGCTTAAAGATGAAAGTAGGCGGAATTATAACCGCATCCCCTTCACTTTTAAACCCTGTAATAAAAATCCATAGGATCGGGAAGAAAAAGAGAAAAGCAATCACGTAGGTGAAGAGAGTCAGTCCACCTGATACGATTTTTTTCATGAAAGTTCCCCCTTGAACGTCCGACGTAATACTTTAATCATTAATGTCATCATGATAATTGTTAAGATTACTGTAATAACACCTATAGCGGTTGCTTCACCGACATTCCACCCTTGGAAACCAACTCGATAAACTAAGAATGACAGATTTGTAGAAGCAAACCCAGGTCCCCCGGATGTCGTGACATAAATTTCACCGAATACTTGAAGAATGAACATGAGTCCTAATAAGATAACGACTTCGATATATCTAACTAAATGCGGAATCGTCACATGAAAGAATTGTTTCACTTTATTTGCACCATCCAATTGTGCCGCTTCGATTAATTCGCTAGGGAGTGACTGTAACCCAGCTAATAATATGAGCATAAAAAATGGGATCCACATCCAAGATACAATAAGAATGATAGCCATTAATGGATGATGGGAGAGCCAGTCTACCGGTTTACTTCCTAGTACATCAGCAAAATAGGCTGAAAATCCAAAGTTGGGATTGAACACCATCGTTTTCCAAATGATTGCCGATACTGTTGGCATGACAAAAAACGGGGAAACCAACATTGTCCTAATCAAACCTTTTCCAAAGAAATTACGATTCATTAATAGAGCCAACAATAGCCCACATACAAAACAAATAATAAGAACGGATAGCGTTAATAGAAATGTATTTTTTAAAACTTGATAGAAAGATGGGTCTGATAACACCTTTCTAAAATTAGAGAATCCCGCAAATTTTATCCCTTGGTCTGGTCTCATAATATTCCACTCATGAAAGCTATAATAGAGTGTGATAATGAAAGGCACCTGCGTAATAACTGCTAGATAAATAATACTTGGCAACAACAATCTTTTAATTGGGTGCTTATTAAGGGACTTCCTTTTCGGTCTTGTACTTGCGTTGAGATTTGAATTTGGTTGGATAACCCCTTCTTGTTTCATCGTTTCCCTCCTCCTATTTTACTGAATTTCAAGTTTGGCACCATCTTCCAAATTAGCGGTACTTATGTAGAAGAGGGAGTACGGATCCTCCCTCTTCTAAACCTTTAATAATGGATTATTTCTTATATCCGCCTTCTTCAGCTACTTTTTCAGCTAATTTCTGCGCTTCTTTCATAGCCTCATCCACTGTCTTTTGTTCCGCAATTGCCGCCGCAATCAGTTGACTGACCTCTGTTCCAAGTTGCTGGAATTCAGGAATTGAAACATACTGGACTCCTTTATAAGGTACTGGATCTACTGTCGGATTTTCATAATCGGCATTTTCTATAGCTTCTAACACCATATCTGAGAATGGAGCTGCTTCTTTATATTTCGCGTTCTCATAAGTAGAGTGGCGGGTTCCTGAAGGAGCCACGACCCAACCTTCTTCTTCGCCCACTTTTTCAATATATTCTTTGCTTGTTGCCCATGTAATAAATTCCAATGCGGCATCTTTGTTTTTACTAGCTGACTCAATTGCTAAAGACCAAGCCCATAGCCAACCATTGTTATCTTTAGCTTGCTTAGGAGCAAATGTATAACCAATTTTTCCAACCACTTGGGAATCATCCGGATTATTTAGGAAACCTGCCGCAACTGATGCGTCATACCACATTGCCGCTTTACCAGTTGACATTAATGTTAATGCCTCAGTAAAACCTGTACTTGTTGCACCAGCTTGCCCCGCATCATGTAATAGATCCACATAGAATTGAACCGCTTTTTTCGTATTTTCACTATCAAACTGTGCATTCCAATCCATGTCATACCAAGAACCACCAAAGGCATTAATGATCGTATTTAAAGGTGCAAACATTTCTCCCCATCCAGGAAGTCCTCTAATGATGATACCGGGTTGTCCTGTCTTTTCTTTTATTGTTCTTGCAACTTCAGCCACTTCATCCCATGTAGGATGTAATGACAATTCAACACCTGCTTGTTCAAAAATTTCCTTGTTATAGTAAAGCAAACTGCTTTCTGCGTAGAAAGGAAGAGCATAAAGGCTATTCTCATAGGAAAGGGCATCTTTTATTGGTTGGAAAATATCATCAAGGTCATAAGCTTCCTTTTCCTCTTCCTTCATTTCATCAAATTTTGGAGTTAATGAATCAATCCAGCCATTCTTTGCCCAAATTGGAGCATCATACGTACCAATTGTCACGACATCAAATTGTCCTGCACCAAGTGCAACGTCTTCTGTTACTTTTTTACGTAGATCGTTTTCAGGTAACACAACAAATTCAACATCAATTCCTGACTCTTTTTCAAAGAATTGTTCCGTCATTTTTTGCATAATTTTCATGTCTGGGTTGTTTACTGTTGCAATCGTTAGCTTCTTACCACCCTTAGAATTTTCTTTCGATTCCGCACCTGATGAATTACTACATCCTGCTAAAACCAACGAAGAAATCATAACAACTGCAAGTATCAAACTGAAAAAACGCTTCATTGTAATCTCCCCCTACTAATTTTTAATGATAATGCTTACATTGACATTCTATCAGTAGGTTTGTACCGTATCACGCTTTAGATGTCAAAATTTTGTCACAATTATGAAGTGACAAAACTTTTCGCTTGTCTGAGCTTTAGCGGATTTAAAAAGTAGGATATACGAACCAATCTGTGCAGTTTTATAGAAAAATGTATCAGAAACCTCTAAAATGGAACAATGAGTTCAACTAGGGAGGTTTACAAATTGGTACAAACGAAGACAAAAGTTGAAAATAATCGTAAGACGGACTATCAAATTGATCCGATTTTCGTCAATCGCTGGTCACCGCGTGCTTTTTTAGATAAGGAAGTATCTGAAGAAGTTTTGTTAAGTGTGTTTGAGGCTGCGCGCTGGGCTCCATCGGGTTTTAACTATCAGCCTTGGCGCTTTATTCTTGCTCGCACAGNNGAAGAAAATCGCAAGCTATTCCATTCCTTTATTTTACCGGGCAATCTGGCGTGGTGTGAAAATGTGCCGGCGCTCGCTCTTCTTATTTCGGAATCAGAAACGGAAAACGGACCTAACCCATTCCATACATTTGATGCAGGTACAGCCTCGGGTTATCTTGAAATTCAGGCAGCTATGCACGGGTTGAGCACTCATGTCATGGGTGGCATTGATCGTGAAAAAGCGCGTGAAGTCCTACAGATTCCGGACAAATTCCACATCCACCATGTAATTGCAATTGGATATCGCGGTGAAAAAGAAACTTTACCGAAAAATCTTCAGGAGCGCGAACAACCAAGTTCACGTCGCCCATTAAACGAAATATTGTT
>NZ_JBALOX010000011.1:15311-80839 GCF_036965165.1 Bacillus sp. JJ1521
AAAATTCAATCAAACGCTTGATTGACATGAAAAAGCATCGGTTCTCTGAAAACCGATGCTTTTCTTTAATACGGGTCTGACTCTAGTCCCATGTTTTTCGATTTCTCAACTGCTTCTGCGGCTGCAGCTGAGCTTGTGTCTGTAGAATCCATTGCCTGAGCAAGGCCCTCTCTTACACGTCTACCGTATTCCTCATCTGCATTTGTGAAGTACTCCACCATTTTGTTTTGGATTTCAGGTCGGCAAACCTTTAAGTTATCTACTAAATTACTGATTAGTTCTTCCCTTTCAGCATCCGAGAAATTACGATATGTCTCGCCTGCTTGTCCAAAATCATTCGGACGGTCAATTTTTTCACGAACGAGCTTGTCGTTATAATGCGGCTCGTGAATTTTGCCCACCTGCTTCGCATCCTTCAATCCTCCAATCGTGGACGGTTCGTAATTGATATGTGGATTTCCGCTCGGTGGTACATCGGCATAATAGGACATCATCCCACCGCGCTGATTGGTCGCAACTCGCTTTTTCGGTGCGTTAATAGGAAGTTGCAAATAATTTGTTCCAACACGATGTCGCTGCGTATCTGAATAAGAGAACGTTCTTCCCTGGAGCATTTTATCATCGGAAAAATCAAGACCATCGACAAGTACACCTGTTCCAAACGCAGCCTGCTCAACTTCATTAAAATAATTCTCAGGATTCTTGTTTAACACCATTTTACCGACCTTCAAAAACGGAAACTTATCTGTCGGCCAGAGCTTTGTATCATCAAGTGGATCGAAATCAAGCTCGGGATGATAGTCATCACTCATAATTTGTACAAAAAGCTCCCACTCCGGATATTCTCCACGCTCGATTGCTTCATATAAATCCTGAGTTGCATGGCTAACATTTGTCGCTTGGATTTCATTTGCTTCCTTTTGCGTTAAGTTTTTAATTCCTTGCTTGAGTGGCTCCCAGTGATATTTCACTAATACCGCCTCGCCATCCTGATTCACCCATTTGTATGTATTGACACCAGAGCCCTGCATTTGGCGGTAGTTCGCCGGAATTCCCCATGGTGAAAAGAGGAACGTAATCATATGTGTCGCTTCGGGCGTTTTAGATACAAAGTCAAACATTCTTTCAGGGCTTGATAGATTTGAGACCGGGTCTGGCTTAAATGCATGGATCATGTCGGGAAACTTGATTGCATCGCGGATAAAAAAGATTTTTAAATTATTGCCGACTAAATCCCAGTTTCCGTCTTCCGTATAAAATTTGATCGCAAACCCGCGCGGATCCCGTGCTGTTTCAGGAGACTCCATTGCCCCTGCAACTGTTGAAAAACGTACAAACACTGGTGTCTTTTTTCCTGCTTCTTGGAACAGTTTTGCACGAGTATACTTAGATATTGGCTCTTCGCCAACCTTACCATACGCTTCAAAATACCCATGGGCACCTGCACCTCTTGCATGTACCACACGTTCTGGAACTCGCTCGCGGTCAAAATGGGATATTTTTTCAATAAAATCGTAATTTTCTAATGTTGAAGGGCCACGATTCCCAACCGTTCGGATATTTTGATTATCCGTAACCGGGTGCCCCTGCCTATTTGTTAATGAATCCGCAGACTCCCCAGTGCCTAAGCGGTCATCATGTGGTCCCCCCACCCCTTCCACGCTAGCATGATGCTTTTTTTCCTTCAATTTGCTCATCCTCCTAAAAGAAATATCAACGTAATTATTTCCAATTGCTTCTTTTCCTATGTACACGGAGGATAGCGTAATCTTCAGGTGATTCTCAAATAAGGATTAAAATGAAATCTAATTGAAAAACAATAGATTAGGATAAACAAGCATCTCAGCATATTTTCCTAGTGAATCATTGTGATTCCGTACATGATAGAGGTTACAACTAACACTCTACTTTTATCTACTTTATAATTAATATAAAAAGGTATTGATTTTTATTTAGTAGATGTTATTATAATAGATGTATTCAAAAAAACTACTAACATGAGGTGATCTAATTGAGTAACAATAGACTAACGACAAGCTGGGGAGCTCCAGTTGGGGACAACCAAAACTCAATCACAGCTGGTTCAAGAGGACCGGTACTAATCCAGGACGTACACCTCCTAGAAAAATTAGCACATTTTAATAGAGAACGTATTCCTGAACGTGTTGTTCACGCGAAAGGCAGCGGTGCACACGGTTATTTCGAAGTAACAAATGATGTATCAAAATATACGAAAGCAAAATTATTTAATGGAGTTGGCAAACGCACTCCTCTATTCATCCGTTTTTCAACGGTTGCTGGGGAAAGTGGCTCAGCTGATACATTACGAGATCCACGCGGTTTCTCGGTAAAATTTTACACAGAAGAAGGAAACTACGATATCGTCGGAAACAACACTCCTGTATTCTTTATCTGTGATGCGATTAAGTTCCCTGATTTTATCCATACACAAAAGCGTCATCCACAAACACACCTGAAAAACCCAACAGCTGTATGGGATTTCTGGTCTCATTCACCTGAATCTTTACACCAAGTGACTTGGTTAATGGGTGACCGTGGTATTCCTGCGACATGGCGTCACATGCAAGGATATGGAAGTCATACATTCAAATGGACAAATGCAGAAGGTGAAGGCGTTTGGATTAAGTACCATTTCCGTACCGAGCAAGGCGTGAAGTCCTTAACGAATGAGGTTGCTACAAAGCTAGCTGGAGAAAATCCAGATTATCATACAGAGGACCTGTTTAACGCAATTAAAAAAGGAGACTTCCCTGAATGGAAGCTTTATGTGCAGATTATGCCATTGGAGGATGCGAATACATACCGCTTCGATCCATTCGATGTAACAAAAGTATGGTCTCAAAAAGACTACCCACTAATCGAAGTAGGACGCATGGTATTAGACCGCAACCCTGAAAACTATTTTGCAGAGGTTGAACAAGCTACATTCTCACCTGGAACATTGGTACCTGGTGTCGATGTTTCGCCTGACAAAATGCTTCAAGGTCGCCTGTTTGCTTACCATGATGCAGCTCGTTACCGTGTTGGAGCTAACCACCAAGCACTCCCAATCAACCGTTCAAGAGTTGAAGTGAACAACTATCAACGTGATGGTCAAATGCGTTTTGATAGCAACGGGGGTAGCTCCGTATATTACGAGCCTAATAGCTTTAGTGGTCCAAAAGAAACTCCAGAAGCGAAGCAACATGCATTCGCAGTGGAAGGCATTGCGGATAGTGTGGCTTATGATTCTGATGATCACTACACACAAGCTGGTGACCTTTATCGCTTAATGAGCGAAGATGAACGTACTCGTCTTGTTGACACAATTGTTGGCGCAATGAAGCCAGTTCAATTAGAGGAAATCAAGCTTCGTCAAATCAGCCACTTCTACAAGGCAGACCCTGAATACGGAACTCGTATCGCAGAAGGCCTTGGACTTGAGGTTCCAGAAGAAGTTTTAGCGAAGTAATTAGAAAAGCAGAAGCGTAAGAAATAAGTAGTTTCATTTCATTTTATTCTCACATATAATAGGTATCCGCGTGTTGTGGGTACCTATTCTTATGATATGAAAAAAGAGGTTGGTAATCGTGCAGGAACAAATGGCAGAACTTATACCTTTTTTAAAAGAACGTGGATTACGCATTACACCTCAACGAACGTTAATCTTACAAACGATCCTTTCCTTGAAAGGTCATCCAACCGTGGAAGACATTCATCGTAAAATACCACATATTAGCCTTGCCACCATCTATAACAATGTCAAACTGTTTGTTTCACTACGGATTTTGAAGGAACTACCCTATGGCAACGGGTTGAGCAAATATGAACTCGCCAACCAGCCGAATCACTACCATATTTTATGCGAATCGTGTGGGGAAATTATTGATTTTAATTACCCGACTCTCAGCCAAATCGAGCATGTTGCCTGCAAATTAACTGAGTTTAAAATTTACTCTCATCAGATGGAAGTATACGGACTTTGTCAATCATGCCAGAGAAAAGAAGGTGTTTATTAGATGCCAAAACAAAACTGTCCGATCTGTAAAACGGAAATCAAAATACTCAAACATAGCACAAGCTGTAAATGTGGGATGAAACTAAAGAAAGCAAAAACCCCTTATGTCGGGTAGGTTTGGTTCTAAGCGCAAAAAAGCACACCTTTAAATGGTGTGCTTTTGCTTATACTTTTAAGAACTTTCGAACAGACATTAAGCTTCCCCAAACCCCGATAAATGCACCAATTAGAAGCAGAAGCCCCGTTACTTGGTAGGCAAATGGATTAAACGCTAAGAGCTCTAAGAATGTTCCAGTCAACTGCGGTTGAATCATATCATACACAAAATTATAGGATCCTAGAATAATCCCAATTGGAATCATCGAACCAAGAATTCCAAGGAACAAGCCCTCTAGGAAAAATGGCCAGCGAATAAACGAATTTGTTGCTCCAACTAGCTTCATAATCTCAATTTCTCTTTGTCTCGCAAAAATCGTTATTTTAATCGTATTTGAAATTAAGAACATGGCAGTAAAAAGAAGACCAATGATTAGCCCGATTCCGATGTTACGTGAAACGCCAACCGTACTAAAAATCTTTTCAACTTTTCCTTTTCCATAGTTTACACTGTGGACAGATTCCATTTTTTCAACCTGCTCAGCAACCTTCATGATTTCCTGTGGTTGCTTCGTTTTCACGACAAACACATCATGAAGTGGGTTACCCTGCTCGTACATTTCAAAAATCTTTCCATCCTCACCAAAGCTCTCGATCATTTTCTGTAGCTCTTCATCCTTGGAAGAGAAGGTGACATCTTGAACCTCAGGTATTTTTACAATTTCTGCTTTTAACGCATCCTGTTGTTCCTTCGTTGACGTTAAGTCCGTGTGAACACTGATACGGACGTCTTTTTCAAGTGAAGTTGCCATGCTGTTTAAATTCATCATGATGACTAAGAATACCCCAACAAGGAGTAGCGTTACAGTCACGGCGCTGACAGATGCGAATGTCATCCAGCCATTACGCCCAAGATTTTTAGAACTTTCCCGTAAATGACGGCGGAGTGTATTAAGCTTCATAACCGTAATCACCCCTTACTTCATCTCTCGCAATTTTTCCACTTTCAATCGCAATTACACGTTTTTTTATCGTATTTACAATTTCGCGGTTATGCGTCGCCATGACGATCGTCGTCCCGCGGAAATTGATTTCTTCAAAAATGTTCATAATTTCCCAAGATGTTTCCGGGTCAAGGTTACCAGTAGGCTCGTCCGCAATGAGCGCACCTGGAGAGTTTACGATTGAGCGCGCAATTGACACACGCTGCTGCTCCCCACCGGATAGTTCATCTGGTAAATGCCGTGCCTTATGCTTAAGACGAACAAGGTCAAGCACATCCATGACACGTTTCTTAATATTCTTCGGATTTTCTTCGATTACTTCAAGAGCAAATGCTACGTTTTCGTATACAGTTAATCGCGGTAAAAGTTTAAAATCCTGGAACACGACCCCAATATTTCTTCGTAATTGGGGAACCTTTTTTTCCTTTAATTTTGCAAGATCAATCCCGTTTATGACGATTGAACCCTTTGTCGGCTTCTCCTCACGGTACATCATTTTAATAAATGTCGACTTTCCCGCTCCACTTGGGCCAACGACATACACGAACTCACCTTGATCGATTTTTACATTTATACCATTAACGGCCATGACACCGTTCGAATACTTTTTATAGACATCCTTCATTTCTATCATTAAGAATCACCTATCATCGTTTTATTATCCCTCGTCTACTTGCAGTATGCCCCCCACCGGATCAATGGGAGATTAAGTTAGTAATCTATCAAATGGAAATAGAAGCGCAAATGCCCTTTTGGACATACTTGCGCCCCTAATCGGCTATGCAAATTGAAATTATAAGTCTATATGAACTATATCTTATTACGTTTTCCATTATAACATCATTATTCGTCAAAAAACGACTAAAAATATTACATTTTGATTTCATGGCAGTTAAGGTTGCTAGGGAAAAGGGTTCAGGTGGTGGTGTGTAAATTTTGGAATTGGGGGATATGGTAGATTCTGCTTTTATTCTCACCTTCGAACTCTGGGTTCATTGATTTTAATAGTTGAAATGCTAATTTTCCAGATGATATTTGTAAAAAGTCCCTCAACTCTTCATTTGTAATTGTAGGTTTTATTAGCAGCATGTAATCCTGGAGTGACTGAATAAATGCGTTTTTAGATTTCGAACAACAACTTTCACAGAACCAATATCCTCTCTTCCTTTCAATCGGTAAGGTAAAACATTCTGGGCAGTGGACTCCTTTTCTAATCTCCTCTTTTTGGATGGCAAATTTAGTTAGGAAATCTGGTTGTTTTGGCGTGTGGTGCTTCTCAATTGTCGCCGCTATTTTCCTCATTTCCTTCATGGTCAATGTTTCTTTAGTATGTCGTTTTTGAATTTTCTCGAAAGTAAAAGGAAGATTTGCGCTATGCATAACTTTTGTGAAGATACTTGATCTAGAAGCTTTTATGATTGTTTTTGGGTCACTGACGATGACTAAATTTTCAATTGGTAGGGTTGGAAGTTTCCGCTGCTGAAGCCAGTTGGTTAATTGGCGGGAATGTCGTTTTGCTTGTAGGATTGGATTCGACATCCCTTCTTCTTCGTTGTTTAGTGTCCGAATCATTTGATTGGATTCATCCTCAAAATATAGAGTTCCTGCGATATTTTTCACTTCTAGGATTAAGTAAAAATGTGGAGTAATCATGAGAGTGTCGATTTGGAAGAAGGTTTTGCCATCTTGAAGTCTTATATCGTGTAAAATGAGGAATTCTGATTTGTCGATTAGGTCTAAATAATAGTTTAATGAAAGCTCTCCGCGGTACCCTTTCTTTCGTTTGGCTAATTCGAATTGGATTTCTGGAATTTTCGGATGATCTTGCGCCAATCTCCTGATTAGTGCTACAAGGATTAAAATTTCAATTGGAATTGTACGTACTTTTCTTATCAAATGCATCTACTCCTTTTCATTTTATTAAATTTTCGACATTATTATTGATTTTCCTGCAAAATTTAAATAATGTTTGAACTTGGTTTTGTGGGTTTTTCGGATATCGACCCGAAATTTGATTATATCGACCCAAGTTCCAGTTTTATCGAACCAAACTTCAGAATATATCGGTCCAAGTTCTGATTATATCGACCCAACATCAAAATATATCGGTCCAAACCAATTCCGCCTATTTTAAAAGCCTTCCGGTTCATCCGGAAGGCAGACTAACTAATGAGGTTTTTTCGGATATCGACCTAAAGCCAAAAAATATCAATCCAATCCCAATTTCCACCCATATTAAAAGCCTTCCGGTTCGCCCGGAAGGCCTACATACTAATGAATTATTTTTTCTCAGATAACCATGCTGCAACTGCGTCTTTTTCGTCACCTTTGATGAGACCTTTTGGCATTGCGCCACGGCCATTGTCGATGATGTTCGCAATTTCGTCTTGAGAATACTTAGAACCTACTGTTTGAAGACTTGGGAAACTTCCAGCACCTGCTAGATCTTTACCATGGCATGAAGCACAGTTTCCTTGGTAGATTTCCTCAGCATTTAAGGCAGTAGCTCCGCCGTTGTTACCTGCTGGCTCTTCAGCTGCATTGTCGCCCCCACCGCCACAAGCTGCTAGAGCAAAAACAAGCGAAGTTCCTAATAAAAATCCAAATAGCTTACGTTTCACAGAATTTACCCCCTGTAATAAATTTTTCCATTATACAATTTTTATTATACCCTTTTACGCCCTTTTAAAACCCTCTCCTAATACCTCTGAAGCGTCCATAACAACGACAAATGCAGAAGTATCAATGCTTCGAACCACTTGTTTCAATTTTGTGAACTCTTTCTGGTCAACCACACACATGAGCATTGGTCGCTCATCGTCGGTATACCCCCCATATCCAGAGAGCTTTGTTACCCCTCTATCCAGCTTGTCAAAAATCTCCTGACGCACTTCATTCTGATTGTTCGTAATAATGAGAGCCATTTTCGAATTACCTAGACCAACCTGTACCAAATCAATCGTTTTACTTGTGACAAAAAGTCCAATCAGTGCATAGAGCCCACTCTCAATATCGAATACAATCGCAGCGGTTACGACAATCAGGCCATCAATGAAAGCAACACACTTTCCAAGGGAGATTCCTGTATACTTGTGAACAATTTGAGCGGCAAGGTCTGTCCCACCTGTCGACGCATTGCCCCGGAATGTGATGCCGAGTCCCAAACCGATTCCGATCCCGCCGAATAAAGCACCCAGCAATGGGTCGAGCGTTGCGGGTTCCAGATTTCTCGAAAGATAAACAACAAATGGTAGAAAAAGAGTGCCAATTAACGTTCTGGCACCATACACCTTTCCAAGAAAAATGACACCTGCAATGAATAAAGGGATATTAAAAGCCCATTGAACATAGGCTGCTTCCCATCCAAACAGGGAGTTCAGGATCGTACTAATCCCACTCACTCCGCCTGATGCAACCTTGTTCGGTAACAAAAACAGATTAAATGAAAGAGCCACAGTGGCTGAACCTAGTAGTATGTATATGTATTCCTTTACCTGTTGAAGTTTTGGATGTACTTCGTGCTGACGTTTTCTTCTATTCATGAATATACCTCCGTTTGCAATCGTGGCGCTTTTGGAAGTATATCACCGCTTCAAAAGTAAGTAAACGCCAGCATAATAACGTGGTAAAGCAACAAAATATACACCTACAATATTAGTTTGTAACGAGAGATGAATAATTATTACAAAAAGCAACTTGAAGGTGACAAAGAGCTATTTACGAAATGTCCAAATATCTGAAACGGTTCTGCCTGTGTATTTGTCCTTGACTACAGCGTACCAGGAATAAGAACGGTTCTTTTCTAAGCCTTTCCAGACAACCTCGGCGATTTTACCGCTTTTTGCCTTAGTCGTGCCGATTTCATGGTCAGTGTAGACATTGACCGCAAAGTAATCCGTTGCAACTCGCTTTGTGACCGGGGCTAAATCCATTTCAATCACAAATTCATCTTTTTCAGGATAAAAATCTGGCTTGTAATAATTGTATTGGTTAAGATATGGCGAATACGTATTTACCACAATACGATTATGATCTTGATCAAAATGCAGCAGTCTCATGTAGCCTTGGCCACCCTCTGGTCCAGCTTGATAATCGGCAAGCATTTGTGTCACCGTACGGTCAGGGACACCATCCCCGTCATCGTCAATTTCATCAACTAACGTTTGTGCCTCGTGATAATGACCACTTAACACCATGATCACATTTTTATTCGGAACAACAATTTCGTTAAAGAGCTTATCACCTAGCGGATGCCTCGTACCTGTAGCAAGCATGTATTCGTGAAAACTTAAAATCGCTTTTCGGTCCGGGTGGGCAGCCAGCACATCATTCACCCACTGGATGCCTTCATCCGTCACTCCCCAACCAAGGTAAACCATAATATAATCATTGCCACCAGCTGAAATTAAATCATAGTGACCACGATTGTTTAGGTAGGAACCGCCATAATATGGCTTATCCTTAAATCGATTTTCGCCAAAATACTTATAGAACTGCGAATAATCATTACTTACTTGATCCACATCATGGTTTCCTGCGAGAACTCCGTATGGAATGTTATTGTCATCCAGCACCTTCATTGCTTTATCTGCGTTCTTCCATTGATATTCCTGGTTTGATTTATTCACTAAATCACCTGTATGGAATACATATTTAATTTTGAGCTTATCCTTCATTTCAGCAATCCACTCGGTTTGTCGGTCAAAAATATATGGGTAGCTCTCTGAGTAAAATTGGGTATCTGACATCCAGACAAAGGTATAATCATACTCATCTGTCGTGCTTGGAATTTCATCTTGGACAATCACATTTATTTTTGACTCGCGTACAAAGTCGCCTACTCCAACTTCACCGGAGAGTTCAAAATCCTCTTTACCCGCTACCTTAAAATCAATTAACGTCCATTTTTCTGTTATGTGGTTCCAGGCATACATCGAAACCTTTCTACCCTCAAGTGAATTCCCTTTCCACAAAAGCTCAACAAGGTCCTTTTCATCAAGTGACGCATCCACTGTGACCTCAAAACGATGGTAAGGGAATTGTGTATCAGAATCGGACACCAAATACTTGCCGTCTGCTTTTGAAACAAGTGAAGTGTCCTCAGATGTAAACGCCTTTTCCCCGTCAGGAATCATTTCTTGTGGAGGCTCAAAATCACCTGCATTTTTAAAGCCTTTCACACCTGAGTTCACATCATATTGATAAGCCTCATAAAATGTAACATCTAATTGATCATTCGTTGGGTCCTTTACTTTTACCTGTAAAACTGGATTGCCATCAACATGAGCATTCAATTTAGGTGAGACAAGCTCAGGCTTCATTGGATTTTCATCAGCAACTTCAAATTGAAAAACTTCCTCTTTCTCGTTTCCTACTTTGTCAGTTGCAGCAACCTTCAGCTCATGTTTCCCAGCTTCAAGCTTTGAAGACGCTGTTTCAAACGGAACTTGAATTTCCTTGCCATCCAAGGTGACAATTACTTTTTCAATCCCAGAAAGCTTATCCTTCACATCGACTTCAATGGTAAAAGCACCCTTGTACGCTTTCTTTTTCAGGTTCGTTTTAATATCAGGTGCTGTGTTGTCGACCAAAACTTCTGCGGCGATCTCTTCATCTGCATCCTGAACGAGAACCTTATGCTTCTTGTCTTTAACAAAGGTCGTATCCCATTTATAGGTTAAGGAATGTGCTTCCTTTTCCGTAATCGTAAACGTAAAATCGACGAATGGATTATTGTCGTTCATTTTTAAAATACGTGCTGGGTCACTGAAGTTCGGATCCTTGATCACCGTACCATCCGCGAGGACTAATCGTACGTTTCGTAAATCATAGTCGTCTCGGTTTTCTGCGGATCCAAGATCAAACGGTGACGCCTTGTTACCGGAACGAACGGTTATTGTTGTCTCACCAACTGGAAGTCGCTCAGGCTCAATGGGAATGCTGAATGTTTTCCATTGTGTGAGCCAGTCTTTATCCATGACATATAAAACTTCTTCGCCCATCGTAACAGCGTTTTGGAAATACGTATTCAGTCCATTTACTTCAAACGCAAAATATGCCGTGTGTTCAATGGAGGGATATACCCCCTCTTTCACTTCACTACCATCAATAAACAGCTTCATTTTATCTGGAGAGTCAACCGCTGAAGTGGCCTTGATGATTTTTTCCCCGCGGAGCATTTCCCCATCTTTTAAATTAAGTCGTAGGCTTGAGTCATCAAGGTCATTCGTAATGGTTACACGATAGGTCTCACTTTTCACTTCATTTTTCCCATCAGACACGACGAAGTAATAATCCACATACTCATGTCCGATTAAATCAGGTGAATAGATGGTGTGATGATAAAGGAGATCATCGTAATTTTCCTGTAAAATCGCTTCGCTGTATTCATCCTGATGGTTGATCTTATAATACAAACGGACCGATTTGACTTCCTTGTCGTCTGTGACGTTTGCAACAATGTCGATATTGTCCTTCTGATTCACCTCAGTGATTGCCGTTAGGTTTTCAATCGTCGGTGGGACTGTGTCTTCTTCTATTTGGACAGGCTGACTTGGTACCTGGAAGCCTTCCACTTTGCCTGGTGTCGCATCTAGGATGCCCACTTTTTTTGAAAGAGTAGATTTATCGGTTGGATAGAGATAAACAATTCCTTTATTCGCAATCGTGTCATCTACGTTTGGTTCATCATTATAATAAGCAACCGAAATCTCTTTATGTGTGTTCGTTCCAATCACAAGTCCACGCATGCTGGCATTTGCCATGCCGTCACTGAAGATGCGAACGATATTCTTATTTTCTACCAAATTAGAGCCATAGTTCGCGTTAAAATCAGCAACGGTCTTTCCACCGTTTTGGGTATTGATAATCCATAAGACAAGCGTTTCCCCTGCTGGAATCACGACATCCTCTGGGACAGACGGCCAGACAACATCTGTTCCAGGGTCTGTTCCGTATCTGTAATACATTTTATAATTTTTAAAATCGATTGCTTCACTGCTGTTATTGTAGATTTCGATAAATTCATAGCCATCAGCTGACCCTACATTCGTTGAATCAGGGACAAGCTCTGTGACAAGCAAATGGGGGATTTTTGAAAAATCAACCTCGGGCTGCACGACCTGAATCGTATATTCATCGGTTTTTTCAGTATTTACACCATCACTTGCTTCGAGATAATAGGTGATTTCTTCATACACATGAAAACCTGGAATTTCCGCTGTATAGGTTTGCTCGTTTGGACTCATTGGTAATGACGTGAATACATTCGAGTCGCCATTTTTATAAAAAAGCGTCACACTTGGAATGGCGAGATTATCCGTGACGTTCGCCTCGATTTGGATTGGCATCAGAGGCTTGCTGCTTGTGATTGGTGTATGTGTAATCACAGGTGCTTCTGTATCCTCAGGTACATCCGGTAAATTCACCGGTGTTTCTGGGACTTGTGTTTGCCTGATTTCACCTGGAGTTGGCTGTGCTAGTACTCGGTGCTTCAGCATTTCAGTTCCTGTTTCAGGGTATTGATAGTCGACAACTGCTCCTGTATTATCAGTTTCCCCATCTAGATAGCTAGCAGAAATGATTTCAGTACCTTGAAGGCTTTTAATGACGAGGGCGCGATTGCCGCCATTTGCAAAGCCAGGAAAAACATCTGAAAATTGGACGACTTTTTCCTCCGGTAAATCAGTTCCAAAATTCGCGTTAAAATCAGCTAACGTTTTGTTTCCGTTATTAAACCAAAAAACGAGAGTTTCCTGTGGTTTCATGGTTGTTGCAGGGATTTGAAATAACAAATCTTTCCCAGTGTCAGTATAACGATATGTAAACGTGTAATTTGTTAATGTTTGCGGTTGATTGGTGTTATTGTATAGCTCAAAATACTCGTAATAGTCAGTTCCAGCACCCTTTGAGTTCGGTGAAACTTCCGTAATGAGAAGGTGTGGAAGACTATCAAAGTTTACCTCTGTTGATTGAGTTTTTTCGCTAGTTGGTGTAGGTGTTTCCTCCATGATTGTTGTGTTGTCTTCAGTTGGTGGTACCTCTTCTGTTATTGTCTCGTCTTGAGTCTCAGGCTGTTCCTGAGTTGCCGGGGCTGACTCAGTTTCGGGATCTTCCTGGGTTACTGACTCGGTTGATTGTTCTTCTTGGATCTCAGGTTCTTCTTTTTCCCCAGTTTCAATCTGGTTGGTTGGTTCTTCTGTAGGTGATTCCTCCACCTGTAATGTTTCATCCTCAGATGATTGGTTCGGTGCCTGCTGTGCAGAATTATTTGACTGAGCTTCCTCCGCAAATATCATTTTCGGCCCCAATGCAAGACTCACATTGGACAGTAAAATGGTTAGGACGAAACTGACAATCAATCCTTTTTTCAGCTTGTTCCTCACTCGTTTCCCTAAAATCATTTCATGTTCCTCCTGCAATTTTTATCTTCAATGTAAATCTTATCTGTATACTGTTAATAGCTTGTAAACTTACGGTAAAAATTATGATAAAATTGGTAGGAATAGGAATTTAGACTTAGATTTTGTTTTTCAGTTAGTTCATACTTACTATTCGAAATTAAAAAAAGACGACTGTAAAAGTCATCTTTGGTTTCGGGATATGTTTTTATACTTCAAATGAAGATACATAATTAATTGTAAGGTTTCGAGCAAAATTAGTAGATGATATCCCAGACAATAGTTGTGACCCAACTAAAGCGATATCGATTCTAATCGATAGAATTTCTAACATACGCATCGCCTCAAACTTTTTTTCAAAAACAGGCATTCGCTTGAACTGCGAATGCCTGAGGCCCACACGATGCGGGTCACAAAGACGTTGCCACAGGACGTGGCGTTCTTAGTCTTTGATCTTATGTTCCAATGTTACATATCCTTCGCGTCTCTTCTTCGGATAATGCTTCGACGTAGCGCGACAGCACTAGCTGCTGCTGCACCGACAAGTCCAACCATTGTGCCCGCAAATAACGGTTTATTCTCGTAAAACTTCACGAGTACGCTTTTCTCAATGATTTCGAATTCCATGACTTCATTTTTCTCGTTACCCGCTTCATCAACAGCTAATACTTCAATCTTGTATTGGTTGATATCAGAAAGTGTAACGGTAATCACTTTTGTACCGTTCACTTCTTTTACATCACCGTTAAAGAGCTCTCCATTGATCATCACAGACTTGAGGGCATCACTTGGATTATCAAGGCTGATGGAGATCGTCACTGGGTCACGATATGTTTCGTTTCTTTCCACGCCATCGAAAAGAACTTTCGGAGGTGTTTTATCAATAATAAACTCAACACTTAGCTGCTGGATATTTCCTGCTTTATCCTTTACCTCGAAGAAAAGTACGTGCTTTCCTTCTTCCTCAATCGGATCGCCTAAGTTATAAGGCTGACCATTCAAGGTTTGTGAAATGATATCATAGGCATTTAGATCCTCAATCAACAGCTCTGGAAGCAAGCTTTCCTTGAAATATTTCTCTGAAATAGCTTCCTTAAATTTAATAACTGGGGCTGTTTTATCAATTGTAAACACGATTGTTCGGGATGACACATTGTTTGCTAAGTCATAAATCTCAGCTTTTAAAATGTAATCTCCTTCATCACTTAGCTGCAACCCATTTACATACGGGCGACCATTCAGTGTTACTCTTGAACGACTTGAATCAAGATAGCGGTCTGAATAAGTTACATTCGGCATTTGATTCTTGTTAAAGAATCCATCAATAACACCTGTAATATTCAACAACGGTTTTGTTGTATCAAGGATAAAACTAATATCGATTGTTGATTCATTTCCTGCTTTATCTCGTGCAAGAACACTGAATTTGTACGCCATTTCAAGTGAAGCCGTTGGAATTCTGCCTGTCACATTTGAACCATTCATCGTTACCGAAACGATTGTGTCTTCAGCTTGGTCAAGCGCAAATTCAGGTGTGAACACTTCATTTATATACTCGCCATCCTTAATGACACGGCTTTGACCTTTAAATTTCGGTGTGATGACTGGAGCTGTTTTATCGATTGTAAAAGCAATCTGGTTGGTGAACTGGTTGCCCGCTTTGTCAATTGCTTCAACATGGATGACATAGTCACCTTCCTGGCTAAAATTATGGCTGAGTCTTGCTGTCTGATTCGCTACCGCAAAACCACCAGCATTATAGCTTCTTCCATTTCGTGTCACGTTGATACGATTCATATCAAGGTTCACATCACGTATCGTGACACTAACTGGTTTATCTACATTATAATGTGCCGCATTTTCTACACCCGTAATTTCGATCGCAGGCTTTGTTGTATCGATTGTAAATGTCTTGTTCGCATTGATTGGACCGTTTCCAGCCTTATCTTTTGCGCTAATGGCAATCGTGTACAAGCCATCATCATTAAAATTGTAGCTTAAGCTAGAAAAAATATTGCTGTTTTTCCATGCTCCGATGTTAAATGCCTTGCCATCCTTTGTCGCAGAAAGCGAAACATCGTTCGTACCAAAATTCAATTCATCAACAGAAACCGTTACCCGCTTGCCAGTTGGGTTAAAGGACTGGTGGTCAACACCATCAATTTTTACAACCGGATTGGTTTTATCGATGATGAACGCAATTTCATCATGTGTCGTTTTGTTGCCTGATTTATCAGTTGCATTGAAGTATAGGACGTAACTGCCTTCTTCTTTAAAATTATGGGTTAGGCTTGCTTTCGTTCTAGACTGTTCCGGTGCACCAACCTCATACGCTTTGCCATTCTTTGTCACGCGTATTGACGTTTGGTCAATGTTTGCATCGGTTACTTCGAATGAAACTTGCTTGCTCACATTGTAATCCGTCATATGCTCGACGCCTGTGATTTTTAAGGCAGGAGAACTTTCGTCAATTGTGAATGTAACTTCCTTTGCATCCGCAATGTTACCCGCCGCATCCCTCGAGGATACCTTAATCACATAGTCTCCGTCCTTATTAAAAAGGTGACCTAGCTTCGAAGTAGTTCCATATTCATCCCATGTTCCAACATCAAATGGTTTACCGTTTTTTGTCACATTAATTGTTACATCATTATTTAAGTAATTTAATTCATCAACTTGAATTTCTACCCATTGCTCTTTGGAATTAAATTCTTTAAAGTCTTTACTCACATTAACCTTAATTACTGGTGGTGTCTCGTCAACTGTAAAGTTTAACGTGTCAGTGTTACTAACATTCCCAGCTTTATCAACTGCACTAACAGATACATGGTATTTTCCGTCTTCATTAAAGCTATGCTTTAGCTGAGAGATCGTACCAGTATTCTTCCAAGTTCCAAGACTATAAGATTTACCATCCTTCGTAACATTTATTACAACCTTATTGTTTTCATAATGCTTCTCATCTACTTTGATAGTTAATTCCTTGCCTCTTTTGACGAAAGCATTATCTTTGATTCCACCTTCATCGCCAGATACAGTCACTTTAGGAGCTACTCTATCAATTGTAAATGTTAACGTTTCACTTGTATTAGCTTTATGGTCATCTGCTGCATATACAGTTACTTTGTATTCTCCATCCTCTTTAAAGGTTAGCTCTTGCTTTTTACCTTTAATCCACCACCACTCGTATAAGTTCTTCCAGCCTTCTGGACCCTCAACGTCTATAATCGTTTCACCGTCACGAGTAACTGTTAATCTAAGTGATGATTCGTCTAAGGTATAATCTTCAACTGAAGCATTAACTGTAATTCCGTTTTTGAAATTTTCATCCATTTCTTTTTTATTGTAGTGCTTATTGTTTTCTGCACCGGTAATATTAATCTTTGGACCAACCTGGTCAATTGTAAATGTTACCTCAACCTCTTCTGCTGTATTTTTCGCAAAGTCAGTTGAATTAACCTTTAGCTTGTAAACTCCATCATCAGCAAATGTGAGCTCTTTTATAGCTTTATTACCGTCTACATTAAAATCCTTTTTTGTTTCGGGAACTTTGTTATCTTTCGTTATAGTATAAGTCGAGTTGTCTAAATCAAAGTTACTTTCTGTAATACTAACAATAACTTTTTGTTTTTTATTAAAATCTCTTTGCCCCTCTTCTGCATCAACAAAAGAAATGTTTATGTCTGGAGGAAGGTTATCGATTGTAAAAGCAATTGTTTGCGTTGCAGTAGCATTACCTTGACTATCTGTTGCATTTAATGTGATAGTGTATTCACCATTCTCGATAAATGTATGTGTAGCTTCAGCAGTAATCGTACTTCCCTCAATCATTGTAAAAGGAATCGTAGTACTAGTTCCATCTTTTGTAATCTTTGCCGACGTTTGCTCTAAATCTAAATGTAAGTCCTCAACTTTTATTTTTACTTTTTGTTGATCTACACNNTATAATATTTTTTATCCTCAACACCCTCAACTGTAATTCTTGGTGCATCCTTATCTACAGTAAAGGAGATTTCTTCAGGTCCCGCTTTATTTCCTGCCTTATCAGTAGATTCAAGTTTAACAACATATGAACCTTCATCTTCAAATTTGTAAACTTTTGTAGCTTTTTTTCCCGAAGAATCCAATTCTAAATTTTCAACTTCATATGTTTCACCATTTCTTGTTACTGTAAGGCTGGTCTGTGATAAATCGAAATTTGGATCTTCCGCAGTTATTGTCACATTTTTTGGTTTTGTTATTTCGGTTTCATCAGAACTTATTGAAAGGGTTGGTGCCTCATGGTCAACTGTGAAGGAAAATTTATCTAACCTATAGGTCTTCCCATTGGGATGCCAATCTGTTACTACAACATTAATATCATATTTTCCGATAGGAAATTGATGTGTTAGGGTTGCAGTTCTTTTTAAAATGCTAAATTTGAAACTTTCGTCGTCTAGCTTATATGGCTCACCATCTCTATCTGCCGTTAAGGTTATCGTCTTAATAGATATATTACTATCAACCTTTAGCTCTAATTCTTGTGCATTGGTGACACCGTTATGTGATACTTCGGATGCTTTGTCAGCCTCCTTTTTAACAACCGATAATTTTGGTGCATTTTTATTGATTGAGAAGGTTATACTTTCACTAGATTCAGTATCTTTATTACCAACTTTGTCCTCTGTTTTTACAGCTAGCTGATATTCTCCTTCTTCACTAAAGGAATAATCATAGATTGTTAGTTCTCCATTATGGCTTATACTTGGTGTTACTTTTTTGTAATCTTTATCATTTCTTACGATGCTGATATCGGCATCATCTAAATTCAAATTTTTCTCAGTCACATTTACCTTTAAACTTAAACCAACAGAATGTACCCGGTCATCTACATATTCAGTACCGTCTTGGTTAAATATCTCTACAATAGGTGCTGTAGTATCTTTTATAAGTGAAAAGTCCCTTGGATGGTCTGGCAAATCCCAAGAAATATTTTTCTTAGTATTTATTTTTAGTTTTAATTCCCCATCTGGAGTATTTTCATTAACAGGAATCGTTACTAAATATTTTCCTGTTCCCACCGCTCCAGGAAGTTCATTAATAGTAATTCCTACTTCTTTAATTTCTGAATCTTCCCTTACCGATACCTCAACAGGTACTTCTGATGTATTCGTAACACCTTCTTGAACGTTTTCGCTTAAATCCACTTCAAATGATATCTTATTTCCATGGGCATTCGTTATCCATTCTTTATTTAAGTCTATCTGATTATTCGTATCCCAAATATCACCATTAAAGGTAATCTTCATTATGGTTTCAGGTGAAGAAAATGCCTTACCACTAGACAAAACCGCCGACAGCACCAACACAAACGCAATCGGTATCCAGAAGATCGATTTATTTTTTCGGTAGCTTTTTGAGATCATTGCTATCACTTTACTACGCTCCTTTGTTCAATCTGTTTATTTGTATGAATGATCATTACATCCACTTCGATTTGGAAATCAGACTCTTCCTCAGGTTCAGTAAGAATGGCGGTTTCACCATCACCTTCGAGTAGGATCGATGTTTCGTCCTCATCAACTAGCAATGTCGTCTCATCGTCATCCTGTAAAAGGGCCATTTCCTCAAATAAAAGCGAGGTTTCCTCCAATAATGAAGTTTCTTCCCCTGCCAGTAGAGCCGTAGGTGCGATGTTCGTTTCTTCATGAAAGGAGGTGGACTTGAGCTCATGGCTTATGAGGGCTGTGTCCTCAACTGCTGCCGCAACCAGAACCTCTTTTTTCCGTAGCTTGATTTCACTTGTTGTTCGCTTCGTTTCCTGGGCTTCTAGGGAAATGCGGTCGTTATTCCTCTTTCTCTTAAATCGATTTCCCGTAAGGTCTGCAAAAACTTGAGAGATTTGTAGCTTCATATAGACGATAATCGAGATGAAAAGCGTGATCAGCGCGCCTGCTAATCCCCCATAAAACATTATTTGATATTCCAATCGAGTGCCCTCCTTCATTGAAAAGCGCAATGCGCCACATATCGGCGACAAGCATAAGATAAGCGCTGATAGAAGGTGCATTTTACCTTCCGAAGCGATTGGCTAGACCAGAGAGCCGATGGCGCCTGGAGCTAGACAACCTAGCTGATGTTTAAGTTTGCCATGCGTCTTGCCAGTTTTTTATAGGCTTCGTTTTCCTTAGCATTTTCAAGCTGACCAACATTTTCAAAGACTTCCTTTGCTTTGCTGTAGTTGCGCTGGTCCTCCTGCTTTCCTTGCTCAATATCAAGCAATAGATTACCCAGCTTCACATACGCGTTCAGGCTATTCGGGTATTCCTTAATAATCTCTTCAAATTGCTCGACTGCCTGAGAATGATTCCTCATCTCCTGATAAATGACGCCGATATTGACCATTACCTCTTCCTTATTTGGCACATTCAGTTCGAGAAGATGATTGTAATGCTCAATCGCCTGCTCAAAATCGTCCCGAGCGGCAACCTGATCCTCTGAATTAACACCTCGACTGTAAAAGGCCTGGGCAAGCTTTTGCCCGAATTCAATCTCGTATTTCAGCTGTAGCTGCTCATCCGGAGCTAGTTCGAGAACTCTCTGCGCCTTTTGCACAACAGTGATTGCTTTTGTGTTGGCGTTTACGATTTGCCCCTTATACGAAATGTAAATATTGGCAAGCGAATTATAGTTATCTACCTTTTTCGCGTTGTTCGGAAGATTGTCATTGAATGATTCAAACTCTAATAGATTCGTAGAGAACTGCTCGTAATCAATATTCATCCCGCCCAATGTTGTCGCAAGCGTGATATAGTAGGTCGCGTCCGGAATCTTTTTTTCATCCACCTGCTTAAAATACTTCAGTGCTACTGGGTAATCGCGTTTCCGGTCAAAATACGTCATTCCGAGTTTAAAAAGAACTTCACTGTTTTTATGGATATTTCCGTATTCATCATTGATATAGGACTCAATTTTTGATAGGCCCGTGTCCACTTCATTTCGATTGATATACACATCGAGTAGATTGTTATAGGCAGATGCACGTCCCTTGTCAACCTTAATTGCTTTTTCCAGTAGCTTGATTGCTTCCGTATCATCGCCCTCAATTAATGCAATGCTAGATTCATTAACAAGCCCCATGTAATCCTGGAACTGCACATTTTTCATCCCTTGATAACCGAACACTGACGTAGTAGAAAAACCGAGACATAATACAGCAGGTATTAAAAAGAGATAGAGCCGCTTCATCATTTTTTTCCGGTAGCCCGCAGTGAGCTTGTTGATGTTTTCAAGATCGTATAAAAGCTCCTCACACGTTTGGTAGCGATTTTCTGGTTCAGCCTGGGTACATTTTAAAATGATGTGCTCGAGACCTTCTGGTAAAGTTGGGTCCCATTGGCGAATTGGTCTTACTTCATACGGCGGGTCGGCTAGGCTTTTTCCGGTGATTAGCTGATACAGAGTTAAGCCCAAGCTATAAATATCCGTTCGGGCATCGGTACGTTTGCCGCTTAGCTGCTCGGGTGCGGCATAGGTTTTCGTTCCGAGATTTGTCGTGTCCGTCAGGCTCTCGTCCTTAAATTCACGGGCTATTCCAAAGTCAATCAGCTTTATTTTTCCCTCCGGGGTGAGCATGATATTGTCGGGCTTCATGTCGCGGTAAATAATCGGATGTGGCTTTCTTGTATGTAAATAATGGAGCACCTCAGCAAGCTGCTTCGCCCAGTTGATAACGAGCTTTGCGGAGATAATTTTTTCCCGCTTCAGCTTTTGCTTGAGTGATTCACCCTCGACATAATCCATCACGACATAAATGTCGCCCTCCGACTCGATGATGTCGTAAATCTTCGGAAGCGCGCCGTGATCGAGTTTTTTTAGCATATTAGCCTCGACAACTAAGCTGTTAATGAGAAGCTCATTGTTGCTGTTGTCGCGTTTGCGGATATCCTTGACGACGAGGGACTTGTTGAGGCGGTTGTCCATCGCCAAATAGACAATACTCATCCCACCGCGCCCAATTTCCTTCAATACTTCATATCTATCATCTATAAATGATCCAATTTTAATCAATGTGATTCCTCCAAAATTGAAAAGCGCAATGCGCCCGTCTATCGGCGACAANNTGACCTCGAGCCGATGGCGCATGGAGCTAGACTCCGAAACTATATCCGAAGTCCAATCCTTAAAGCTCCTAAATCTCGGCCCTTCACACTACATGCGCAAGAACGATTGAGATATTGTCTACCTCTTTTCGTTCCTTCACGGCATCGACTAGTTTAATCGCCTTGTATTTTAACTGCTTTTCATTTAAAAATGGGTTCGGTCGGAGTTCCTCAAGCAGCTCGGCATCTGTGATTTTATGATAAAAACCATCCGTACAAAGTAAGAACACGGTCCCCGACTCCGTTTCACCGCTGAGGATGATAACCTCAAGCTCACGTGTAGCACCCACACATTGTAAAAGCACATTGCGTCGCGGGTCCCTCAGGGCTTGCTCGGGTGTGATATTTCCGCGCTCCACCTCACGAGCCACTAAGGTTTGGTCCTTCGTTAGCCTTGTCACCTGATCTTGAATTTGATAGGCTCGGCTATCGCCAATATGGATGATATAGTAGCGTGAATGAATAATGAGGAGCGCGGTAACCGTAGTTCCAACCTGGGTATTGGTTTCATCCCCGTAATCTAGTATTTTTTCATTTTCCTCGGTAATACATGCCTCAAGTGCTTCGCGGATGTCCTCATCTTGCTCGTTTGAATGAAGCAGGTCTGGAAGCTCTTTTTCGAACCAGTCGGAGAGTCCGCGAACGACCGTGGCACTCGCCAGTTCCCCTTGGTCGAGCCCGCCCATTCCATCACAAACAACGAACATGCCGACATAGCCATTCGGTGTTTTTGCTGTCTTAACAAGCATGGCATCTTGGTTTGTTTTTTTCTTAATTCCAACATCTGTGTGGTAAGCATGTATGAATGCCACTTTTTTCACCTCTTAAAAAAGACGGAAGACAAATTCTTCGTTTGCTAATTTGATTTTGTCCTCGTGCTTAATTTTCACCTTGTTTTTCGGAATCAACTTGACTCCATTTACGAAACTGCCATTTCGTGATTCCTTATCGACGATAAAATATTCCCCGTTATCAGTAATCAACTCCGCATGGACGCGCCCAACCACTTTATTTTTCGAAGTGTAATCGGTAACTCCAGGGTCACGACCGATTTTAAAAACTCGCTTCGTAACCATGATTTTTTCTTGAGTAGCTGTGAGCAGGAATGGTTGCTGCTGGTGGAAGCTTGTGCCCACACCGAGCGCCGTTGTTCCTTCTTCCTCTTCTGGTTCCTTATAAGCTGTGAGGACGGTTGTCCCCTCTTCCTCCTCCGGATCCTCTGTGTCAAACGAAATCGGGCTGCCAACATTCGGCTTAATATTGATGGAGGTTCCGCCCGCTAACAGGGAATTTCCTTCGCCAAGTTCAGTACGAGTGATCCGCTTGTACTGTACCTCTTCTTCAATCTCAAGCTTTTGTCTTGTCTTTTTATCAGACCATTTACTACTGTATTCTGATGTGATGACGCTATTTTCTTCAGTCGCCTTAATTTCACTGCCAGGACTATAGTAATTCGGTGTCCTTGGTTCCTCATCTTGGATTGGCAGATTCTTAAAGCTTTGAGGTGATTCCGGCTTGTTCAACAACAACTCATGCAGCTTTTTTTGAAACGCATAAAGATTGATTTCCTCTGCTTTCGCGAAATAATTATGTAATCGCACAAAAAAGGTAAGGTCATCATTTTCATCATAGGAGTGGGAGTGTAAGAAGTTGGTGAAAAATTCCCGGATTGATACCTTTTCAAAAATATTATTTTTAATTGGCATGTACAGTAGAATTAATCTGTTTGAAAAATTATCAATGAAGATGTAGTTCTCATCAAAAACAAAGTTGTTCACATTCAACCCAACTCGCTCAGCCTCAATCAATGTTTCGACGATATTGGTGAAAAACGAGTGGATCTGCTCTTTTGTGAGTTGGTTTGTTGAGGTTAGCCCAAGCGTCACCTCGGACACCAAGTCATAGCGGAAGTACGCCTCATCGTCCTTGTTAATCACAACACATGGCAAAAGCCCTGGAACCTTGTTGTTTTTTAGCTTATCGGCTTCTGTAAAATCAACACGGATTTCACGCGGCACCTTGTAAAAGATGAATTTCGAAACACCGTAGTTTTCAATATGTAAATCAACATGTTTGATCATTTCTTGCACTCCCATTTCTATCAAATGCGCCTAGGCGTATTTGCGCCCAGTTTTTTAGGCCCACACGATGTGGGTCAAAAAGACGTTGCCACAGGATGTGGCGCTCGTAGTCTTTGTTCTTACACGCGAAAAGTTTCCATTGAAAATCTGTGGCATCCGCCGAAGGCTTTGGCCAGCACGATGTGGGTCACTCAGAAGTTGCCAAAGGAAGTGGCGTTCTTAGTCTAAGTTCCTTAATTTCAGTCAGGGTTGAACCCAACTGAATTGAATAGTCTTGGCATCCTAGTTAAGGACTTCGCTGAATAAAGTTAGATGAGGACAACCGGCGAGGCCAATTGCCCTCTACATGGATTATTTAAATGCGCTAGCGTTATTGTTAATCGCTGTTTCTGCTGCGTTGTAGTTTGTAACTGTGTTGTCTAGGAATTTTGCGTAGCTATCAATAACTTGGCGATATTCCTCGAAACGTGGAGCCAATGCATTGAAGTTTCCGCGAATTGTATTAGAAGCGTCAGAGTTCCATGTAGCGGCTAAGCCGTTCATTTCCTTCTTGATGTCTTCTAATGCAGTCGAAAGCTGTTGGTTTAGGGTACGGATTTGCCCAGCGGTTTTACTAACCTCGCCAAGGGAAATCTTGATTCCATCAACTGACATAGTGGCACCTCCTTTTTTAGTAGTTTAGTAGGTAATAAAATTAGTTGGTTAAACGACGTGCTTGGTTTACTACCTCGCTTTGTGTTTCACGATATGTTTTTGAGCTTAACTTTAAGAATTCGGAGTATTGTCTCATCAAGTTCGTCATTTTTTGGAAGTCATCCATGAAGCCCTTGATTTGAGAAACATATGCCATATTATCAGTACCTTGCCATGCTGCACCCATGCCTTCAACCTCTGTATAAAGAGCCTTGTAAAGTCTCTCATAGTCAGCAGATTGTTGGTCAATGCGAGTAGCCGCAGTGTCTAATTTCGCTGGATCAACTGTAATTGAACGTGCCATTGTTTTCACCTCCTTTAAATGGAATATGTATGAGTTAACTCGGCTTGGGCCGAGAGAACTTTGGGTTAGTGTTTGCACGGTTTTCGGGTCGTGACCGGGTTTGCGGTATACCGAGTCCGGTTTTCGAGCTTGATGGTATACCGATAATGTCGTTTGCGGTATATCGAGTTAGAGTTTCAAGCTTGGTGGTATACCGATAATGGTACTTGCGGTATATCGAGCTAACGAATTTGAACCTTTGGTATACCGAAAAACGTGTTTGCGATATATCGTTTGTGTATTCAAGCTTTGTGGTATACCGATAATAGTACTTGCGGTATATCGAGCTATCGAATCTGAACCTTTGATATACTGATAACGTGTTTGCGATATATCGTTTGTGTATTCAAGCTTTGCGGTATACAGATAATGGTACTCGTGGTATATCGAGCTATCGAATCTGAACCTTTGATATACTGATAAACGTGTTTGCGATGTATCCTTTGATGAAACTTGCCCTTTGATATATCGCAAATCTGCATTTGTTCGTTTTTTAATAAAAAGGACTATCTAAAGGCGTTCTTAAGGTGCGATGCGTTCCCTATTTTTCTAAAACTCTATCAAATTGGGCACGCATAACCTTAAAACGTTACCTTTTTCAAAAAAATATCATCCAGTCGGGAACGATTATCCGCTTTTCGTTACCATTTTCACTGAAATCATAAGCAAATGGGCACGCAAAGCTCGTATTTGTTCCCTTTCTGCAAAAACGTTGCACAAAACAGGTACGATTCTACTAGTTTGCTAGTCAGCCAGCTTCAAATCTCAAATCCTTCTCAGGTTATAGCCAACCCTTCGGTACTTGTCAGCTGCACTCTGCAGGCTAGATGCACTTTTTGTAGAGCCAATCCCTTTGAACTCACGATTGAGACCATTTGAGATCTCATCGAGCTCCCGTGAGATCGCATTAATTTCAGCAATAATGCTATTAATCTTTCGTTGAACATGAGGTTTCATGGGGTACCTCCTTTGGTCTTCTCCTATCGAATAATCCTTGCCTTCCCGACTAACTTACTTTCGTTAGATTCAAGTAACCGGGCCGCTGTATTTAGATAATTAATGTTCTGATTGAGCCTAAACGAAAATGAAGTTAGGATATCGGCGTTCAGCACATGACGGATATCTAAAAGGTCTACCTCCCAATAGAGGGAATCGATTCTATCATTTAGTGCACTCACACGACGCTTAATGCTCTCAAGTCTTTGAGCATAGTAGACAAGCCTATCGATGTTAACATTTAAGTATGGTTCAACCGGGAAGTAGCCACCGAGCTTTGCGACTACTTTTACAAAAAGCATTGCCGCTTTCTGAGCTAAGTCATTAAAGAACTGGGTAACCTCTGCTTTGATTTTTTGAGATAATTTCTGAACCCCCGCAATAAGCTTTGTTACTTGGTCTTTAACAAATTCGACGGCTATTCTAATCCCTCGAACGGCTGCTTCTAACATTTGCATCGTGGCTTCACGAATATAGACAGAAATTTTATAGATTTGCACCTTAGGTAATTTGGAAACTAAATAAAAAATAGTTGCTGCCCCTGCATTTGCGAAGGTTCTTGTATTCGATTGACCATCAAAATACTTTTCAAAATCGCCAGCAGCTGTAAAATTCACACTATCTAATCCATGTGGATACATAAGCCCCTCATCAGGATTATTGATATAAACCGTTTTATCAACGTATTGCGCATACCCCAGAGAGGAGACAAAATCCCCTTCATGGACAATAAAAGTGTTTCGATCTCCTTTAAGAGCCTCTTGCTGCTCCTTGGTTAAACTCCACCAATACAAGGGCGCTCCGTTCACAATGTAAGAACTTAACCGTTCATCTAGATTATTGACTAGAACGTATGCAGCAAGATTTCCTCCCTTCGAATGACCGAATACATATTGCTCACCATCAAGACCTGCAATATATCTTTTATAAAAGGCATCCGCTTCTCTTTGTTGGCGGATTTCAACTCCGATTCCCGCATCAACATTTGACACCCAATCCGTTGCGATATGGGCTGGATTTGTTAAATCCTCACTGCCCCTATAGATTGCTGTTCCATTACCATCTTTGTCTGTAAACGCATAGCCAACGAAACCACTATGGGATCTACCATCAGAGGTGTTTCCACCGTTTGGATTGTTATTTTGATACCCAACTAATTGAACTTCTTTTAGCGGTGAAAATTTATGAGCGTCACTGTCCATATAGGCTTTAATCGCATCAAACTTTTTCTGAGTCCCTTCATCTAAGGATTTCTTACTCAGTTCCTCCATCATTCGATCGATCGTTACTGGTTTTTTCTCACTAGGGCGAAGATTATCAGGAATGTCTAAATAAGATAACTGCAACAAAATATATTTTTCTTCTTCAGTTAAATTAGTTAGTGACATGGAATCACTCCTCAAACGCTTCGTAGTTCTCGATTACATTTGCAGGACTATGAAGGATTACACTTGGATGAACAATTTCACTAGGATTTTCAGGGTCAAGCCGATCATCCACATTCACTTCTCCGTAAACCTTCGCATCTAAGTTGGACCATGGTAGATTATTGACAAATGATGATCGGATATATTCTGTAATTTCCTCTGATTCATCAACGAATCCAACCGAAATCACATAAAGATCAACACCTAATCCCTTTAGTAATTGAAACAAGTTGTAGATTCCCTCACTGTATTGATTGATATCTGGTTCACCGCTTGTTTTTATGCCTGCAGTGAGAGAAACTTTAACATCCTTATTTTCACTGAGGAATTCATCGACTGACATGTTAGCCATAGTTTCATCATATTGGCCATTACCCGCGGATAAATTCACCTTAAATTCGGTTCCCACTGGGAGTTCCTTCGCAATGTCCTTTTCTAGTTTTTGATGAAGTTCATAGCCCCATTTGGCCGGTAAATAATCATCTATCCATTCACCCTCATCGTTATATTCCTTCACGATGAAGACGATATCCGGCTCTCCCTTTGGATGAACAGTAATCATGTCCCCGCCATATAAATCCTGGAAAAGCTTACTTCCTTCTTTTGACCACATGACCTCAAACTCTTTATCATACTTCTCTTCTAAATACTGGATTGCTTTTTCCTCTGTACCTGCACTACTTGAACTCATACACCCTGTTCCTCCTATTATGAGAATGAATAGAAGAAGGAATAAGACTACCCTCTTTTGTAACCTCATTTGGCACCTTCCTTACGTAAAAAATGACTTCGATTACTAATAGAACGCTTCTGTGAAGTCGTCCAGGTTCCTTTTTCGAATATATCGGACCATGTTATCAATATATCGGACATTCTTTTTGATTTATCGGACAAAAAATTGATTTTATCGGACCATTCCGGTCAAATATCGGACAAACTCTTCAATTTGTCGGACATTGCCGGAATTTCACTTGTACTCGAATCTATCTAATCCCCGAATCTACACCAACATCAATTTCTTCCCATTCAAAAATCCTAACTCTTCCACGGTTTGGTTAATATCAAAAATCGTACCGGTCTCACGGTCACAAACCACAGTGGTATCGGTTGCGATAAAGTAACCGTTGGATAGCTCAGTCATGGTGTTTGCTAGTAAAAATGTGACTTCGTAAAGCTTGCTCCCCGCCGGGATGAAGACGTCATAGGAAACGCCTGCGGCTGGAATGAAAACCTTGACTAACACTTTATCCATGATAGACCGCCTCCTCATCACGAACTGCTGAACCCGTTAAAAGTTTGACTAACTTTGATTTTCCTTTTTTTAGCACATAACCGAAGTCCTCAGGGATTTCTTGATACATACTATTTGTGACTTTTGAAACTTTCATTAAGTACTGATCGGTAATTCCGTTTCCGACCCAGATCCCATCGCTAAGCGAAACCTGCTGCTTAAACCAGGGCTCAAATGCGACTGAGTTCAAAGCGTCAGCGCGGTCTGAGATGACCATAAATACATTGAGTCCGTCCCCGCGTTCTAGAAATACCTTCAACTTATCCTGACCATCTTCCGATAAAAGTAGCATCATATCGTTAAAAGAATGGACTATACAGTAAAGCGGTTCGAACACTGGTGGCGTTGCACCCTCGGCAATCGCATCCTTCGTTGTGTTGTTACGGAACACCAATGTATTAAATAGATACACGATTGTCTCTTCCATCTCTGCTGCACTAACTACATGCTTTCCGCCAAGCCGAATAAGCTCCTCATTCGGGTCAAGCACAATCACTTCATTTTTCTCATTCATATGAACAATTTCGGAAATCCCTTGTATAACTCCCGCACACGCCTCACTGCTACTAGCCAACACAAGATTCACAAACGTTTGACCGAAATCGAAATATGAAACAGCAAGCGAATCTTTTTCCACACCAACGGGTAGTTTATGAGACTTGTTGTAATGAATTTCATCATGCAGATACTCAATATCAACTTTTTCCGGCAAGACTGGAATTCGCTTCGCAGCACTCTTGCCCCAATTGTCGCGCAAACGTCGGCAGTAACCGGTAATGTACTGGTACATGTCCTCGACACCCTCGGTAATAAGAGCGACCTGGAACTCATACGCGCCGTCAACTTTGAAAATCCCCCGACCCTTATGCTTCGATGGAAAAACGCCGTCAACATTTCCGAGCACTGCTGAATATTCGGTTGTGTCATTAAGCTGCAGTACATACAATTGCTTGAAATTTTGCATCAAACGGTAGCGAACTGCACCGGTATGGGCAGCTGTGACGATAAAATAAATCCCGTACTTCGTGCCTTCACGAGTGAGGTATGAAATCGTCTCCTCGTACCCCTCGTACATTTCCGAAAATGCTGCATAGTTGTGAATCACAATGACAATCGATGGCAGGCCATCTTCTGACAGTCGGTTGTAAGTCTGCAGGTCTCCTCCATAATTGGACAACAGCTTTTTACGTCTCTCAATCTCGCTATTCATCATTTTAAAGAGATTATCAATCTTCTCACTGTCATGAGATAAAAGAACATCCCCAACATGTGGTGCTTCACGGAACCAACTTAGCGTTTCCGAGCTAAAATCTAGTAAATACGCATTCAGCTCATCAGGCGTATGGGATTCCATGAGTGAGTACATGATCGACGCAACAAATGTCGTCTTCCCACTTCCCGCAACCCCATAGATGATAGTATTGCCATCCTGCGTGATTGGTAGTCTCATCACATTTTGGCGTTGGTTCGCCGGATCGTCATATTCCCCAATCACCGGGTTCAGTTCAAAGCGATTCGTCGTAACCTCGGGATATTTTTCAGCTAACTGATCTAAATAGATCTTTGCCGGAATCGGGTCCAGCCATAGCTGCTTCACTGTGATATTTTCCTGTTTTGCTAGATTTTCTAAGTAATCTGTCACTTCATCAATCTGTTTCGGTGGATTTTTCACCATCGTTCTACGGTCTATCTTCGCACTCTTGATGACGCGACCTAAGTGGTCAATGACACTGATGCTTTCATCCACATGTTTTTCCACTTTTTCAGAAGGATAATACGGTGCTCCACCCCATGCCGATTGACCAAGCTCGAACAATTCGTTATACCCAACCTGTAGATAGAAACGACCAGTCGTAGAAAGCTCAGCAGCATCTGGTCGCTTGATGACCTCCATACTATCCGCTTTTTCCTGTACCTTCAGACTGATTCTAAATTTCGAGTTACTCCAAATTTGATCGTCCACGACTCCAGACGGCTTCTGTGTGGCTAAAATCAAATGGACACCTAAGCTTCGGCCGATTCGAGCCGCACTCACCAGCTGTTCCATGAACTCTGGCTGCTGGGTTTTAAGCTCGGCGAACTCGTCTGAAATCATAAACAAATGCTGTAGCGGCTCAGAAACTTGCCCCTCGCGATAGAGCTTTTGGTATTTATAAATGTCAATATTACTTACATTCATACGTCGACTCGTCTCACTGAAAATGGACTGACGACGCTTCAACTCACTTTGGATTGAAATCAACGAGCGCTTAACTGCTGCCCCGTCAAGGTTCGTAATCGTTCCAGCTAGATGCGGAAGATTTAAAAAGGCATTCGCCATTCCGCCACCTTTGTAGTCGATTAAAATGAAGGCAACTTCATCCGGGTGATAGTTCACGGCAAGTGACAAAATAAATGTCATGATGAACTCAGATTTACCCGAACCCGTCATACCCGCAATCAATCCGTGTGGACCATGGTATTTTTCATGAAGGTCTAATTTGAACAGCCCACCCATTGTGTCTACCCCAATTGGCGTTTCAATCGAGTGCACCGGGTTGTTTTCCTTCCAACGAGTGAGCGCATTCAAGTGCTCAATTTTACTGACCCCAAACATTTCAAGAAAAGTAACCATTTCTGGTAGCGTATAAGCCTCAACAGAGGATGCAAGCTGGATGTTGGCTAAGCGAATCGCCACCTCTTCAGCATCATCCCGCTCGTAAAATTCTGCATCGAACGCTGTGAATGAACCGGAAATGTCGTCCTTGTCGAAAATCTTGGACATGTCATCCGCAAGCTCAACAACCATCGTACATTCCTTCGGTAAATTTTTAAGCTCATCATACAGGGTAACAAGGCTAATCCCGATGTTCTTTTTCTCTTCTAAAAGGAGGTTGATCATCTCAGCCCTTGACGCGAGCGACTTACTCATCGAGAAAATCAGATAATGCTGGTCAAGGCCCTTTAACTGCTCCTCATCCATTGCCGCACGGTTTGCGATTTCTTTTTCAAAATAAGCAGACAGCTCCTTCACCTCGGTTGCATCCGTCGCAATAAAGCGAATCTGCATCCCCTCATCCCACACATGCGGAAGCCATTTCGAAAACTTCCAGTACTCTTCCTCATCCTTATCGTAAAGGAACACAAGCTTGAGCTCGTCGTAGCTGTGCAGAGCGGTTAATTGAAAAATAAGACCCTTCACAAAATCCTGAACCCGACTGCGACGTCCAATCACACCGCTGACATATTCCTCAACAAAGCTCAAGGTCACCGGCACCTGTTTTAAAATGTGCGGAGCCTCCACCATTTTATAAAGCTCATCCTGAAGATTGTCGTCCTCCAGTGTGAATTTTTTCTCAGGGTATTTTAACTCCGCATTTAACGGAAGATCGCCAATCCCCAGGCGAACCTTAAGGAAATCATTTTGACCAATGGCACGCTCCCACAGATTTCTTTTTCGCATCGTAATCCGGGAGATTAAGTTTTGCAAGGCAACATGGTTTTCATGAAGAATTTCACTCTGTCTTACGCATTCTTCTTCAATCTTTTGAGCCATTTCATCTATGTATTTTGAGTATTTTTCCTGACGTTTTGCCTCATGCTTAATGCGCTGTTTCTTCTCATGTCGTTTCGTTAAAATTGGCCAAAGAACAGTTCCAACCAACATACTGAACGACATGATCAAAGTCGGCATCGCATGACTGATGGGCTCGCCTCGTGCCAACACGTTGTTTAGCGTGAACAACCCCATGGAGAGGGACGCCATACCCATTGTGAGCGATGGTCCGAGCATGAACATCAATGGCGTTTCATCAAGGTCCCGCTGTTGTGGCGGAGGATCGATTTTAATTTCCGTCCTCTTAATGTCACGCTTAAAACGTGGCGAGCGATAAAAGAGGTCATCATTTTTTTCTTCAGTTTGAAAGTCGTCGAGCGGCTCTTCGTCTTCGATGATGGGCTTTTGCACCTCAAACGGACGAAACGCATTGCGGTCTAAAAATACCAAATGATGTGGGTTATTTAGTGATAGCAGCTTGCCATTGAAGATAATTTTTAACCCCATGATGTAAATAACATCACCGGTCGATAGAACTTTTTCCTTCACACGTTCTCCGTTGACATATGTTCCGTTCGAGCTATTGTTGTCACGGATGATCGCGTGTCCTTGGGAATCGTACTGAATCACACAGTGGGAGCTGGATACGAGCTTATTCGAGAACCGGATATGGCAATCACTTCCCCGCCCGATGCGAATGCTGCTTCCCGTCACCTCGTGCTTTGTATATTCATTTCGATCATTTGTCGGTGGCTCCACATATAACAGCGCGGATGCGTCATTGTTACGGGAAATCGTGTATGTTTTAAATGGCTCAATTTCCTGTTTAACAAGCGTTTCCTGCTTGTCACTCGTAAGAAATGCCGATTTGTTGGACTTCAAAAACCATTTGCCGCCCTCCGCCTCAATTGCCATCATATCCGCTGCTTTTCCATTCGCATCCTCAGACGTTAAAACATAACGCCCCGTCACGCGCTCCGGTAGCACAAATGTAAAAGCCTTTTCCCGATCAAATAGAGTTAATATCAAAGCAAATCTCTCCCTTATAACAAATGCGCAAGCGCCTAAAATGGAACATCGACTAACTACTGCCACGTCCTGTGGCAAACGTCGATGTCAGCACTTCCTGTGCAAGTCCGACAAGCACAAGCCAAGCGCTGACAGAAGGCGCTTGGCGCCTGAAGTTAGACATAAACTGTTCATAAGTCTAGCAATCCGACTAAGTCTGACTACGATCAACTAGTAACCTATAAAACTACTTCTTCACTTTCGCACCTTTTTTATATACCTTATGATTTATCAATTTCTTTCTCTTAATCTTTGGAATACGGAAAGATTCAAACCGAAATTTACTAATGGTAAGTAATAAAAATCCTGGCCATGCTAACGCAATCGAATATTGAAGAGCAGTACAAAGAAGTAGGACTAACAGAACTTCGATCATATTTACAAAGACTACTCCCACATCCGATAATAATTGAATGATTGCTACAGCAATTAGGACTGCACCAAAAACAATCGGTATGATTATTTCAATTTTAGAGTCTTTAAACTTGTAAAGTCCATTTCCATCTTTTCGGAACTCTCCCTGCTTCACCCTTTTAAAAGCTCGCAATGTTGCGTATACAGATAACACCAACCCACCACAGAGTATAATCAATCCATAGTTACTCAAATAGCCCGGGGCCATTCTATCTTCCGCTGCAAGGAACAAAAACGGAAAAAAATCTAAGGAAAACTTAAATCCAAAGATACATAGAAAAACAGCCTGCAAACGTTGATAACGATACGCATTCTTTTCAGGGGTAAAGCAAAGGGCGACAACTGCATTAAGCACGAAAATGGCGATGAGTATTTTTTGAATGTTTGGCCAAATAGGGTTTGTTATAACAGGGCTCTCGTTTATAGCTAATGAGGTAAAGCCGACCATTGTCCCGCTAAAGATGAGCGTCAACCAAAAGAACCCAGTGATTTTATCTAGCCTTAGTCGGTGTTGTGCAACTACTTTTATTATGTAAAAATCTTCTTCTTTTGCTCCTTTTAGCATCCCATCATCTCCTACTCAAGGGTCTGAAAATCGGAGGCTCTAATTTCTTTATTTAACTTACTCAGTGATATCCAAACCTAGTAATACCTACGTGGCGTAGCCTGCGACTCCGCTCGTTGACGCGCTTCTTCAGCTGCTTTCCTTCTCGCTTCAGCTTCTGCACGTGCAGCTGCCTCTTCTTCACGTTTGATCTGGTTTGCGACCGAGATAATTTCTGGTGCGACTGAATCAAGCTTCGAGGCAATCTGATTTAGTTCACGATTGATCTCGGCGATAGCTGAATTGATATACTGTACCTCTGTCGCTTGCCAGGCAGAGTTGATATTTCCATTAAACCCATTTAGAGAGCTTTTTAGATTGCGAAGTTGTGAGGCATAGTTGCGAAGTTGGTTTGCTTGTGAAATAGCAGCAGAAACATTAATACCCATAAAAATCACCTGCTTATCGTAAATATGTTTTATATAGTGTAATACCTTTTTTCGAGGTAAAAATTACATAGTACGTTCACATATTTTCCAATTATATACTAAAAATTACCCGATATTTTGGATTAGGTCAATTCTTCCAGAATATTCAAATATCAATTAAACCAATACGAAAGACCTGTTTTGTCTACATTTTTCTACAATTTGTAGGCAATGCCGGACCCGTTTACTACCTAAGGTGTACTACCCTACTAGTACCTTTAGACATCCCATAAAATAGAAGAACATTGATAAACCACTACTTAATATCTCGGATTCAAGCCTCTTGATACCCTTTATTACATTTTGTAGGATAATAGTCCTTTTATCATTAACCTTTGTAATATAAATGTAACTTGACATAAGTCGGTGTGTTCCTCATTTATTGAAAGCATTTTCACTTTTGTGGGTTGGAGGAAGTAAGTTTTCTTTGGAAAATAGTAATCAATCTGTAAAAGAGAGTCCATTTTTTGTAAATTGTGTGTTTTTGGTGTAAAAAATGCGGCTAGCAATAGTAGAAAAATGAGAGGTTTGGACTAAGTTTTCCCGGATTTTCGCAGTTGTTGTGGGGATTTTCATACTCTTTCTTTCCTATTATATAGGAAGCTCTTATTGAGAGGAGATTGGTATCGTTTGAGGTACATCTGCTTGGTGGTGTACTGGAAATTCGATTATCGGTATATCACTCAGGGGATTAAGTGCTTTGGATAGATCGGAAACCGTTTAATCGGTATATCATTTATTGAATAATGGATTGGAGGTATATAGATAACTCTTTTATCTGTATACCGTTTATCGAAAAACATGGGCGCGGTATATCGATACAAAATAGGACGAGAAAAACCCAGTCGGCAGGACTAGGTTTCTCGGATAATCAATTTAGTTGTAATTAATATTTTTTTTGCGATTTGTCTTCCTTCGATGCGCTCAAGGATGGTATCGACGGCAGTTTCACCCATGACTTCGGTATGGACCTTAACCGTTGATAACGGTGGGAAGACGTATTTAGAAACACTAATGTCATTGACACCGATGAGGCTCACACGACCCGGCACATCGATTTTCTCTTCGTTAAGCGCACGTAATGCACCGATTGCGATCAGGTCATTGGCTGCAAAGAAAGCTGTTGGGAGAGCATCGCCTTTTTCTTCAATTGCTCGTTTCATAAGTCTGTAGCCATCTTCAACCGTAAAGCTACCAATATATAGGTTACTTTCATCTAATAGATTTGCTTCACCAAGATAGTTTTTGAACGTTTTTTCCCGGATTTCTTCAATTTCAGCTGAATGGTCCTTGTATTCCTCGCGTCCACCTAAATATCCGATATTCGTATGTCCACTCCGGGTAAAATGCTCCAGAACCGTACGCGTTGCTTTTTCAAAATCAATCACGACTGCATCATAGATATCCTCGTCTGGGTTTGAATCGACAAATACGAGATGCTCCGCCATTTTTGATAGTTCATTGACTTGAGTGGTGCTGAACTTGCCGACCGCGATAATCCCCTGAAGCTCTTCCTGCTTCATGCTCTCAATGCTATTGTAAAAATTGGCCTTCTTGGTGCCGAGCTGCTCACAGCGTTGCTCGATTCCAAGCCGAATTGACATATAATAGAGGTCATTCAGCTCTTCCTTTTCGGTGTACCAAAGGAGAATCCCAATCCGAGCAGAAGGAGACTTTTTCGAGGGACGTTTTTTATATGAAAGCGCCTCGGCAATCTCAAATATTTTCTTTTTTGTGTCGTCACTGACAGATAAGCTGGCATCATAGTTGAGAACCCGCGAAACTGTCGCGATTGAGACCCCTGCTTTTTCCGCTATATCTTTTATCGTCGCCATGGTTCACCTTCTTTCTTGGGAATTGTATTAGTTTTGTGTTGAGTTCCGTTTTCCGTAGATTATTAGCGTCGTCGCCGGGAGATTTGCGACGTTTTCGCGATATTTGCGTCACTCACACAATATTTGCGTCGGTCCCGCCCCAACTACTTTGTTAAAAATGTATACTTTGTTTCCCACAGGTATTCCTCATCTTTTTTCACAACAACAGATGGGAAGTTTGGATGATTAATCGCATCTGGTAGCCCCTGTGTCTCTAGGCAAATTCCGAGATACGGTCGCGCCTTTATTCCTCTAATTTCGAAATCGCCTTCTAACTGATTGCTGGTGTAAACGACAACAGCTGGTTGGTTTGTTTCAACAATCAGAGTTCTTCCAGATGTTTCATCACTTAACTGGATTTCTTGATTTTGATTACTTGTTAAGAGTAACGGATGATCATATCCATTACCTGCCAAAATGTTTTGAGGGTTGTCCGCAATTGTCCCGTCCACAATCTTTCTGCCATTTTGGAAATCAAATGCTGTTCCTGTTACATCAAGCATTACACCGGTTGGCAGCAGCTCATCATTTAACTCTAGGAAACGATCACTTTTTAATGTTAATTCATGTTGGAGAATATCGTCTTTTATATTTCCTGAAAGATTAAAATACGTATGGTTTGTAAGATTTAAGATTGTATTTTTATCTGATACTGCTGACATAGTTATTTTGAATTCGTTTTTGTTGTTTAAAAGGTATCTTACTTTTGTGGTAACGGTTCCCGGATACCCACCTTCACCATCTTGACGTACATAAGAGAACTCTACACCTACTTCTTCCGGTTGTTCAATCACTGTTGCATCCCAAACGAGGTTACTAAAGCCCTTCGCACCGCCATGTAAATGATTATTATTCTCGTTTTTCTCAAGATTATAGACAGTGCCGTCGAGTTCAAATTGTCCTGCCTTAATTCTCCCTGATATCGGTCCAACAATTGCTCCAAAATACGGAGAGTATTTTAGATAGTCCTCAATTTTATCAAAACCAAGGACCACATTCTCAAGATTGCCGTTCTTGTCAGGGGTGATCATGTCAGTTATAATGCATCCGTAGTTAATACAACGAAATGACATCCCCTGGTCATTTTCAATTGTATAGGCGTGAATCGGTTGATTCCCTAGTTCACCAAAAATGTCTGTCGTAATCTTCATCTTCTCACCCTCCAAATTATTCGCTTTTCATTTGTTCTATAAATCTCGTAAACGCAGCTTGGCCCACTTCATTACGCTTGTACACACCGGCATCCTCAAGAACGCGCATGAACTTTTTACCGACTTCGCGCTTCACAAGCTCATGGACATTATCTTTTGTTGGGTTGTAAGCTTTAAGCTCATCCGCCCAATCTTGATGAATTGGGTTGACCGAGATCAATTCACCAACTAGGTAATTTTCAACCTCCTGCAGCTCGGTTTTGAGTCGAGCCGGGAGCACCGCTAATCCCATAACCTCAATGAGACCGATGTTTTCCTTTTTAATATGGTGCACATCTGCATGTGGATGGAAAATGCCGAGTGGATGCTCGTCGCTTGTGCGGTTGTTGCGAAGCACAAGGTCAAGCTCGTATTTACCGTTTCGTTTTCGAGCAATCGGTGTAATCGTGTTATGCGGTGTTTCGCCGGTGAACGCGATGATATCAACTTCAGGGTCGCTATACTGGCGCCAAGCCTGTAAAATGTGATCACCCGCTTCAACTAAGGTTTCAACATCACTGCTTCTTAAGCGAAGAACAGACATCGGCCATTTTACAGTTGAGAATTCGATTGTTCCAAAGCGTTCCCACGTAAATTTCAGCTCATCTTCAGCTTTCGCCATCGCAAATTCATAGTTCCCACCCTGGTAGTGATCATGGGTTAAAATCGAGCCCCCAACAATGGGGATGTCTGCGTTAGACCCAATGAAGTAATGCGGAAATTTTTCAACAAAACCAAGTAAACGCTTGAACGTTTCCTTGCTAATTTTCATATCGCGATGGTCCTCGCACAGCACGATACAGTGCTCGTTGTAGTACACATACGGCGAATATTGCAGATACCAATTTTCACCCTCGAGTGGCACTGGGACGATGCGGTGATTGGAGCGTGCTGGATGTCCAATTCGACCCGCATAACCTTCATTTTCCACACAAAGTAAGCACTTCGGATATTTCTCACCAGTCGTTTTCATTTCTTTTTCAAGCGCAATTTGCTTTGGATCCTTCTCCGGCTTTGACAGATTGATTGTGATATCTAGCTCGCCGTATTCCGTTTCCACCTTATATTCAATGTTTTTTTCGATTCTCTTCATTTGAATGTAATTACTATTTTTACTTAATTCATAAAAATAGTTCGTTGCAGCAGCTGGGTCTTTTTCAAGAAGTTCATAAAAATGACGTGTCACCGCGGACGGAAGTGGGATCATCGTATTCATGATTTTACTCGCAAGAATTTCTTTTGCGTCAAAGTAGTCCTCGATAACCCCGTTCTCACACGCGTAATCAACTAAGTCCTCAACCAAGGTTGGGATGTCTTTTTCCGGTGAGATAGTGGGCTCGAAGTCCTCAAGTCCCAGCAGAGATAGAACCTGGTTTCGAACGTAAATCCTATCTTCTTTTTCGATGAGTCCGACCTTAACGGCTTGTTCTGTTAGTTGTTGTATGATGCCGTAAATGTTCAAGTTGCTCGCCTCAGCTTTCATACCCATTTGGGTGGTTTACATGCCAGTTCCACGCATCCTTGATGATTTCGTTGATTGAAGTACGTTTTGGTTCCCAACCTAGCACTTCCTTCGCTTTTCCAGATGATGCGATAAGAATACTTGGGTCACCTGCACGTCGTTCTCCTAGTTTCACAGGAATGTCACGTTGTGTAACCTCTTTTGCCGCTCCAACCATTTCTTTCACTGAGAACCCGCTATTGCTTCCTAGGTTAAAATAGTTACTTTCACCGCCATTTTGCAGGTATTTCAATGCTAAAATATGCGCATTAATGAGGTCCTCAACATGGATGTAGTCGCGGATACAAGTGCCATCTGGAGTATCATAGTCTTCGCCGAAGATGGTGATAAACTCTCTTGTTCCTAATGCTGCTTGTAAAATCACCGGGATTAGATGTGTTTCCGGATCATGGTCCTCACCGATTTCGCCAGTTGCACGTGCGCCAGCCACATTGAAATAGCGGAGTGACACGAATTTGATGTCATGCGCAATCTCAGACCACTTCATCATTTTTTCCATCGCAAGCTTTGTTTCGCCATATGTGTTAGTTGGGACAGTTGGCATGTCCTCGGTGATTGGTACCTGCTTTGGCTCACCATAGGTTGCTGCGGTTGACGAGAATACGATGTATTTCACGTTATTGTTTTTCATTATTTCAAGGACAATCTGAGTTCCGTACACATTATTGTCGTAGTATTTTAACGGGTCAACCATTGATTCACCGACTAGTGAATTCGCCGCAAAATGAATCACCGCATCAATGTTTTCTTTTTCAAAAACCGATTGTAAAAAAGCTCGGTCACGAATGTCCCCTTCGTAAAACTTCGCCTTCGGGTGAACTGCCTCTTTGTGACCCGTTTGAAGATTGTCGACGACCACAACGTCCTCGTTTGCGTCAATTAATTGATAAACGGCGTGTGAACCGATATAACCTGCTCCACCTAAAACTAAAATACTCATATTTGATTCGCTCCTTTTGTTTGATCAAGGGAATGGTCCCTCAAAAATGCAATTCAGGTAACTAATGCGCAATTATCGAATTTAAAGCGCAATTCTATGATTGGACCACTTAATTAGTGGCCACTACCTGTCCCCGAGTCCCTTTTATAGTTCCTTCGCGCCATCGCCGATGCTTACTTCATAGAAGGAAGCCGGGTAGCCGATGGTTTCTTCATAGATTTTTCCGATGTTTTCGATGATTGCCTGTGCTTTGTCTTTTTCGACTAGGGCAATCGCGCAGCCACCGAATCCAGCACCTGTCATGCGTGCACCAAGGACACCATCCTGCGCCCACGCCGCTTCCGCAAGAGTATCTAGCTCTTTACCAGTTACTTCATAGTCATCTCGTAATGATGTGTGGGATGCGTTGAGTAAGCGGCCAAATTCTGTTAGGTCACCAGCTGTTAGTGCTTTTAGCGCCTCTAGAGTTCGTTCGTTTTCATACACCGCATGCTTAGCGCGTTTTAGTAAAGTTTTACTATCAATTAAACGCTTGTACTGTTCGAATTGCTCGCTGCTGATGTTTCCAAGAGCCTGAACTTTAAGCTCTTTTTGAAGTTGCGCAAGGGCCTGTTCACACTCACTGCGACGCTCATTGTATTTTGAATCCGCAAGCTCACGGCGCTTGTTCGTGTTCATAATTAAAATCAAATGCTCGTCTAGATCTAGTGGTGCGTATTCGTACTTTAATGTATCACAATCTAGTAAAATCCCTGCATTCTTTTTACCCATTCCGATTGCAAATTGGTCCATGATGCCACTGTTGACACCAATGAACTTATTTTCCACAAGTTGACCAATTTTTACAAGTTCAACGCGGTCGATTTTGAGTTCAAATAGTTTTTCAAACATTACACCAGATACGAGCTCGATTGATGCAGATGAAGAAAGACCCGCGCCATTTGGGATATTCCCGTAAAAAAGCACGTCAACTCCTGTCTGGATGTCGTAGCCTTTTTCACGCAGATAACGAAGCATGCCCTTCGGATAATTTGCCCAATCGTGAGCTTTGTTGTAATCAAGGTTGTTAAGGTCAAACTCAATGACCCCTACGTCTTCAAAATTCATTGAGAACATTCTGATTTTGTCATCTTGGCGCTTTCTTGCTAATGCGTATGTTCCTTTTGTAATAGATGCTGGGAATACATGACCACCGTTGTAGTCGGTGTGCTCCCCAATGAGGTTAATGCGCCCTGGCGCGAAGAAGCTTCTGTAATCGGTTTCGTTAAATATCGCTATAAATTTATCTGAAAGTTGGTTGAGATCCATGATGGTTTTTCCTCCAATACTTTAGTTCTTATATTTATTGTAGAGGCCGAAGTAAAAACAGTCAATAGATTTTAGTTAAAGTTTAACTAAAAGTTTTATGAGTTATTTTTATACAAATAAAAGAGAAGCAACCTACATGAGGTTACTCCCCTTTAAGAACCGAAGGAACGATTCTCTTTGATCCTTTAACCCATTCACCCTGTACGGAACCTTGGTAATACCCCAAGGTAAACTCACTGTGGCAAACATTATGCATTCAATGTACAAAACAGCCATTAATGAAAATACATCCTGAATCCTATGATAATTAACAAATAGGATAACATTTGCATAATCACTCGACTTGGTATTCTCTGCGATAGGAAAACACCAATCTGGGAACCAATAATAATCCCAAGTCCTCCAAATAAAACAATCGTCCAATCAATATTCTCATTCATAATCTGTAGAACGACTCCTACAGAAGAATACAAACACAAGGAAAATATTGAAGTTGCTGTCGCGATATGGGTTGGAACACGAAATATGTAAACCAAAATCGGGACAAGCAACCATCCTCCACCAATGCCAAGATAACTTGAGAGAATCCCCATAAAAAAACCAAGTGGAATAAGCCATTTTACTTGTAGCCTTATATGTGCCTGATGATCAGGCGTGGGGCTACCTTTTGAGGTATCTGCAATGCTAGTAGTTGCTGCTACCTCATTTTTAGCATTCTTCTTTTTTACTATATTTGTATTTTTTATGACTAAAAAGAAGCCCAAAAGAACAAGCACACTTGCAAAGAAAATGTAAAAATACGTAGAAGAGTAGAGTTTAAGTAACCATACACCGATAAATGACCCAGGAAAAGCACCAATTCCAAGTATAATTCCAGTTCGATACTGAATCCTCTTTTGTTTGGCGTATCCGACTACACCGGATAATGAGTTTAGTAATACAATTACAAGTCCTGTTCCCGCGGCAATTGCTGGATTGATATGAAAGAGAAGTAGAAGTGCCGGTACAAATAGAAAACCACCACCTGCCCCGACAATTGCTCCATATCCACCCGCAAATATGCCGATTACCATAAGTAAAATACTTGTTGTTATATCCAATCTCCCGCTCCCCTACTTGTAAATCTTACCTATCTAGCTACCTAATTTTCTATTTGTAGTAAAATATTAATGTATGTCAGGCTATAACGAAATGTAATATGAGTATGATATAGAATAGTTCGTCATGACTCTTTTTTAATGAAAAAAAGAAACTACCATTAGTCTAGCGCTATATACTTTTATATAGTTTTATTTTCACAAAAAAATCATTGCCACACCTTAAATAATTTTATACTTTTCAAAAAGTTCATTTACCAAGTAAAGCTTCCTTAGATGTTTTTATTGACTCTGTTGGGCAGCCCTCAATTGCATCATTCAAATCATCTAGTAAACCTTCTGGAATTTGAGAAATACCCTGATTATTATCTAAGATTACATAAGCAATACCTTCATCGTCGTAATCAAATATATCAGGAGCAGCTGCTCCGCAAGCACCACAGGCAATACACGTATCCTGGTCTACCCATGTATAATTAATCAAATAAATACCTCCTTCATCACATTATTTTTTATTGTGTTTCTATAAAATTCCTATATGTTTTCGCACTCTATAGCTAATGGTCCTTCATATAAGAAACTTAAAACTATAAAGGTCCTTCCTTTTTATATCTCCTAAAATTAGACCGATATTTTAGCATTCATAATTTGTTTCAATTCTTCCGTTAAAAGTGGAACAATCTCAAATAAATCTCCAACAATTCCGTAATCTGCTACTTCAAAAATCGGTGCTTCTGGATCTTTATTAATTGCAACGATGACTTTTGAGTTAGACATTCCAGCTAGATGTTGAATAGCACCCGATATTCCACAAGCAATATAAAGGTCTGGTGTAACAACCTTTCCAGTTTGCCCGATTTGCAAGGAGTAGTCACAATATTCTGCATCACATGCTCCCCGTGATGCACCTACTGCACCACCTAATACATTTGCAAGTTCTTGTAATGGTTTAAATCCCTCTCTACCCTTTACACCACGGCCACCAGCGATAACCACTTTCGCCTCCGATAAATCAACACCTCCTGTTGCTTTGCGAACAACATCTCTTACAATTGTACGAAGGTCTTTAATATCTACAGCTATATGCGATACCTCTCCCGTCTTTGACTCATCCTTCTCAAGAGGTGTAATATTGTTTGGACGAATCGTTGCAATTTTAATTTCTCCTTTAACTTGCTTTTTCTCAAACGCTTTACCTGAGTAGATAGGGCGTGTAAACACGATATCTTCTCCATCTTTTTCTAGCGCAATTACATCAGAAATTAAACCTGTGCTCAGTCTCATTGCTATACGTGGTGACATATCTTTTCCAATTGCTGTATGACCTAATATAATTCCTTTTGGATTTTCAGCATTGATCACTTGAAGAAGTGCTTGTTGATAGGCATCTGTTGTATAGCTTTTAAGGTCTGCATGGTTAACGACAATGACACGATCCGCACCATATTGCAACAAGCTATTTGCTAAATGATCAACATTTTCACCTAGAATAACTCCGACAACCTCTCCACCATCTGCAACTACTTTACCTGCAGCGATTGCTTCAAATGATACATTACGTAATTCCACATCTTTAACTTCAGCAACTACTAATACTTTTTTTGCCATCATATTCCCTCCATTAAATGACTTTTGCTTCAGACATTAAAAGTGAAACTAATTCTTTGACTTGACTGCCAGCTTCTCCTTCCAACACTTTACCAGCTTGTTTTGCTGACGGAAGGAATATATCTACCGTTACAGTTTTCGTTTCTATTTCATCTTCATCTAGATCAAGATCATCCAACTCCAAGGTTTCGAGCGGTTTTTTCTTTGCTTTCATAATTCCTGGCAGTGATGGGTAACGAGGCTCATTCAAGCCTTGCTGCGCCGTAACAAGTACTGGCATTGAGACTTCAACAGTTTCTTCATCACCTTCTACATCACGAACGATTGTAGCCTTCCCCGCAGCAACCTCAAGTTTTGTAATCGTTGTTACTTGTGGAATACCTAAAATTTCCGCAACACTTGGACCGACTTGACCAGAACCACCGTCAATTGTAACGTTTCCACCAAGTATGATGTCATATTGTTGTTTTTTGATATATGCAGCAAGAAGAGTCGCTACAGTGAACTGATCAATCTCACCTATATCTTCACTATCAATCAATACTGCTTTATCCGCTCCCATTGCAAGAGCTGTACGAAGTTCTTTTTCAGCTTCCTCTTCACCAACTGTTACAACTGTTACTTCACCACCGTGTTGGTCCCTAAGTATGATTGCTTCTTCAATCGCATATTCATCGTAAGGGTTGATAATAAATTCAGCCCCTCCTTCTTGTATTTCCCCATTGCTTATTATAATTTGCTCTTCTGTATCAAAGGTTCGCTTTAAAATCACATAAATCTGCATCTACTATTCTCCCTCTAAAAGTTATTTTTTAAGAACATGTATAAAAACTAGGATAAAAGTATAGGTAATATTATTATCTAGGTGATTAAATTTACATCTATTTAAAATATCTCCAGAACTATGAGTCTATTGATTCTTTTAGTAACTTCAGATTCCATGAAACGCTACTTTTCCAGCGTACAAGATGTCTTTAAATGTAATAGGGGACCCCTCAGAGTTTCAAAAACCTCTGATATCCTCGAGCAAAGATGATTAGCTTTACTTTATCTCTACAGCTTGAACACTATAACTACTTTTAAGCGTGATTAAGCCATCAGCTGCATTTACTCCCTGTCCCCGTGGGTAGACCAACACAGGATTTATATCCACTTCCTCAATCATTTCCGAATAATCAACGGTTAAGCGACTAAGTCCAACAATAACTTTGCAAAGCTCATCAATATCAGCAGGCTGTTTCCCCCGTAAACCTTTTAGTAGTTTAGATCCACGTAATTCCTCAATCATTTCTTTCGCCTCAATCATACTAACTGGTGCCTTGCGAATCGAAACATCTTTAAACGCCTCTGCGTAAATGCCCCCTAAACCAACCATTATCATTGGTCCAAATACTGGGTCGTACTTTGCCCCTACAATCATTTCCATCATTGATGGCTTGAGCATTTCCTGTACTAAAACTCCCGCAAACTCTGCACCTTCAATTTTGCGAATGTTTTCTTTGATTAATGTAAATAACCAGGTGACCTCTTTATCATTTCGCACGGATAGATGAACAAGATCCGCTTCTGTTTTATGTGGAATCTGTGGAGACATGCCTTTAAGTACTACTGGATAGCCAATTTTATTCGAAAACTCAAGTGCCTCTTCTAAAGTCATGACATTTTTTTCTTTTGTGATTGGAATACAATAATCTTTAAAAATCTGTTTACTTTCTGCTTCAGTTAAAATGGAGGTAGATGGTACAGATAAATTTCTCACTTTATTCTCCCAATGAACCGAAGGCTCTTTTTTCATATATAAATTTCTTGAAATCTCATACATAGCTTTTGCAATCATAGAGACTCTGTCTGGATCGTCAAAAACTGAAATTCCTGCATCGTGTAATAGCTTTTTCGTTTCTGGTGTAACTAACGAGGATAGTATAAACGGAATATGAGGATAATCAGCACGAATCTCATTTATTACTTCAATGAAGTTCTTCACAACTGGTTTAAAATGACCTAGAGCTGCTATATAAGTGATCACCATATCATAGCTTGACTGTTCCAATACGGTTGTCATAAATTCTTTCATTAAATCAGGACGGTTAACAAAATTTCCTGTCATATCAATTGGATTTTTTACTGAAGCATAGGGAACTAATTGCAACAGTTTCTTTTGTATCTCCTCAGCTGGTTCAGGCATTTCTAAACCTTGTTCCGTTATTTCATCTGCAAATAAAATGCCTGCTCCTCCCGAAACACTAAAAATTGCTGTAGACTTCCCTTTTGGAAGCAAACCTAGTGAGCATGCATAAGCGACATCTAATAAATCTGTCATATTATCTACACGGTAAACCCCATATTGCTTAAAAATCGCATCGTACACATTGTCTGAGCCTACTAAAGCTCCAGTGTGAGAAAATGCAGCTTTTTGTCCACTTTCAGTCTTCCCTACCTTTAGTGCAATTACAGGTTTCTTGTTTTGCCTTGCTAACTCAAGAGCCTTAATTAGCTTTTCAGAATCCTTCGTTCCTTCGATATAACAGGCAATAACATCAGTATCTGGATCTTTCGCCAAGTAGGCAATGCAGTCTGCAACACCAACATCCGCTTCATTTCCTGTGCCAATTATATAGCTTAGACCAATCTGCTTTTGCGCAGCTAGTGCATGAAGATGAGAACATAGTCCACCACTCTGGCTAACAACACCAATATTTCCTTTCGGAACAACCCCTACATCAGTTCCAGAACTAAAATTCATAAATGCTCCAGATAGTATATTAAAAATTCCAACTGTATTAGGTCCTATCAATCTCATGTTGAACTCTCTAGCTATACTTATCATTTCAGCTTGGAGTTTTTTCCCTTCTTCTCCTACTTCTGCAAAGCCACCACTAATGACAAGAAGAGATTTTACACCTCGCTCTCCACAATCTCTGACAGATTCTAAAACCATAGAGTGTGGTACTATTACCACCGCCACATCAATTTCCCCTGGAGCTTGAGTTATATCGGGATAACATGTCAAACCAGCAATTTCTCTATACTTAGGGTTAACAGGTAAAATTCTACCACTATACTTATAATCCATAGAATTTTTAATTGGTCGACCGCCAATCCGGGTTAAGGTGGAAGACGCACCAATTATAGCGATACTCTTAGGATTTAATAATGGCCTTAATGACTCAATGTCTGATTTCATATTTCCCACCCTTTCAATAGCACTAACATCCAAACTTACAAATAACTATCATGGAAATTTAAAAAGAAAGGAGAAAAAGATTTATCTATTCTCTTTTTCTCTTAACCTTCTTTCTCTTTCTTTGGTAATCTATTAAACTCGAACAGCACCAGTTTCTCTTCTTATACTAATGATTTCACCAAGTTTATTTCTTCCTTTTAATAAATTGCGCGCAATCGTTTTACGACAAATCTCATCAGAACCTTCATAAATGCGAAATACTCTAACTTCTCGATAAAATCTTTCAAGAGGTAACTCTTTTGTATAACCCATTCCTCCATGGATTTGGATTGCTCGATCAACTACTCGGTTTACCATATTTGTACTTTCTAATTTCACCATAGCTGCTTGATGTCGAATATCCATTCCCTGTTCAGCCATCCAAGCTGTTTGCAAAAACATCAATTTAGAGGCTTCTATTTCAACCGCTGAGTCAGCAATCATCCATTGAATAGCCTGGTTCTCACCAATGGGTTTACCAAAAGACACTCGAGTATTTGCATATTCAATTGACATTTCTAAGACCCTTTCAGCTATTCCGACACAACGAGGAGGGATTACCCAACCACGATTATGGTTAATAAAGAACATCGCATACTTTAAACCATCTCCAACCTCCCCAATAACATTCTCTTCAGGTACTCGACAGTTTTCAAAAATCAGTGTACCAGGAGTTTCTTCCCCCATTGTTAGAATAGGTTCAGATTTCCACCCCATATGTCTATCTACTAAGAAACAAGTAATTCCTCCATGAATCCCTTTTGTTTTGTCTGTTCGGGCAAACAAAATAGCAAAATCCGCATCGACTCCATGTGTAATCCAAGTTTTTTCGCCATTAATGATCCACTCATTTCCATCCTTAACCGCTGTTGTTTGCATTCTTGATGGGTCAGACCCAAATTCAGGTTCACTCAATGCAAAACAACTGACCTTCTCCCCATTAAGTACAGGTATTAGATATCTTTGCTTTTGATCTTCGTTAAGTTCAAAAAGAACATTCGTAGCACGACCTCCGAATTGAAATATTCGCATTGGAATAACTGTTCTACTAAGTTCCATGTCAATGATTGCAGTCATCAATGGTCCTAGGTTTGCACCACCGTATTCTTCAGGAGTATTAATTCCCCAAAATCCTATATCTTTCGCCTTCCGTTGAATTGCTTTAATCTCCTCTTTCGAAATCCCTGGTCTGCCTTCACGCTCGTTTCGAAGAAATTGAGCTTCCATAGGCTTTAATTCCTTATCTACAAATTCTCTTACTGTTTGCTGGATCATTTTTTGTTCGTCAGTTAATAAAAAATCCATATTAACCATCTCCTTTTTAATTGACTAAAATATTTAAGTGCAAATTAAGTAGTAAAGCTTGCTTTATTACTTAATTAAAGACTAATAGAAAGTGACGTATTGAAAGTGCTTACATTTTAGTTGAAAACATATGAAGATCCTTCAAATCTTAATATGAAAACTTACATATTTCAAAATTACTGGGACTTGAACTGTAGTCCCATTTTACAAATTGATCAAAAGCGATCTCCTCCATTTCGTTTTATCCTTAACAATATTCTGAATTTATTGTATTATTAAAAATAACAAAAGTAAAACTGGTTTTTTTTAATATAACTTAACAATTACTGAATGATAAGGAGACAAATTATGCATATTGACCAATTGAGGTATATTGTGGAAGTTGCACAAACAGGATCAATCACTCGTGCTTCTGAGAATCTTCATGTTTCTCCAGCTACTATTAGCCAATCTATTTCAAATGTAGAAAAAAAATTTAAAATAACCCTATTTAATCGATCACGATTAGGCACCATTCCATCAGACGAAGGAAAAAAAATAATAGAAAAAGCATTTGAAATCGTTAGAAAAGCAGATGAATTAGAAAAAGTGGTAGAAACACAGGTTTCGTCAATTGATGATGAAATAAAATTAGTATGTACCTCAGGTTCTCTATTAACATTATTACCTAAAACGATTTCTACTTATAAAAACAGATACCCAAACACTAATGTTGTATTTAAGGAACAATCATATCAACCAAATATTCTTGAGGAAGTTAAACAAAATGATTTTGATATTGGAATTATTTCTGTTAACGCCAATGCCTGGGTTGAATGGGGAAAACTTCATAAGAAATTTTTACATTTCGAAACATTATCACAAGGAAGTATCTATGTAAGTGTTAGTAGGAGTTCTTCACTCGCTTTAAAAGATGAAATAACGCCTGAAGAGTTACTGGATCAAAATATCATCATCCATTCAAATATGAGTCCCATCTTTGAAGACCTCTTTAATCAATACGGGAAAATGAACGTAATATTCGAATCATATAATTCTGAAGTGATTAAAGGAATGATTGATGAAGGGCTTGGTATTTCTTTATTTTCTAATCTGTTCATAAAAGACGATCCTTATGTTAAAAATCATTCAATTGTTCCCATTCGTCTAGTAAATTACGAACGTGCGAATTTAACTTATGGATGGGTACGTTCAAATATTCGGCCTTTTTCATCCACAGCAAGGGATTTTATAAAAATTTTGCGGGAAGAAGTCTTAAATTCTGGCCTGTAATATATAGATATCTATTTAAGAGGAGTATCGAAAAAAAGAGGGAGGAATGGACAAATGACTAGAGCTTACAAAAGCAAAGTAATAATGTCCTTCCTACCTATTATTGGACTAACTGGAAAACTAGTTAACTTTCAAGATCACTTGCTAAAACCGATCGCTTGTTTTTAATACTACTATAAATGCTTAAAATCAGAATAAAAAGAGAAATCCCCATTATTACGCCTGAAATAGGACGAGTAAAGAAAATCCATCCTCCATTTTCTGTAATTGTTAAAGATTGAAGAAGAGTTGCTTCAATTTGTTGTCCTAATATAAAGGTCAATACGGTTGCTGCAATCGGTATATCAAGTTTTTTCATCGCATATCCAATTACTCCAAAGAACATGCACATTCCTACACCCCACAGACTATTACTGGCAGCATATGTTCCTATCATTACAAGGAGTAAAACCAGTGGGTACATTAATTTATAGGGTACCAAAGCAACTTTAGCCCATAATCCTACAAGTGGCAAATTCATGATTAACAAAAGAATGTTACCGATAAACATACTGGCGATTACGCCCCAAATAAAGTCGGGGTTATTTGTGAATAGTGCGGGACCTGGGTTAAGGCCGTGTATCACCAATGCCCCTAGGATAACCGCAACTGCCGGAGAACTTGGAATACCAAGTGTAAATAAGGGTATTAATGCCGCCCCACTGTGAGCATTATTTGCCGTTTCTGGACCAGCTACCCCTTCAATAGCTCCTTTTCCAAATCTAGAAGGGTCTTTAGCTATCTTCTTTTCCATAGAATAGGAAAGTAAAGAAGCAATGACAGAATTTGCTCCTGGTATCAAACCTAGAAACATACCTACCCCAGTTCCCCTTCCAATAGATTTAAATGTTGGAATCCATTCATCCCTTTTGGGCATAAGACCATCAATTTTAGCCACTTTTTCCATCTTCATTTGCTGCTCTGCGTTTGTCAAAATCTCAGCAATACCGAACATACCCATAGCTATGATAATAAAATCAAGCCCATCCAGTAATTCCATCCGTCCAAATGTAAAACGGACTGCTCCAGATACTTGGTCCATACCAATTAACGATAAAATTAAGCCTAAAACAGCTGCAATCAGCCCTTTTATTAAAGATTTTCCTATTAATGCAACAACCATGAGTAATCCGAGCATCATAATGGAAAACATCTCTGACGGGCCAAATTTAAGTGCATAGTTTGCTAGTATTGGACCGATTAATGTTAAGCTAACTACGGCCACAATACCACCAATAAATGAGCCTATTGCAGAAACACCTAGTGCAACACCCGCTCTTCCTTGTTTAGTTAACGGATAACCATCAATACAAGTAATAATGGAGGCAGCCTCTCCAGGTGTATTGATTAATATTGAGGTAATCGCCCCCCCATACATTGATCCATAAAAAATACCTGCGATCATAATGATTGCAGTGACTGGTTCCATACCAAAAGTAAAAGGTATCAACAAAGCTGCTCCAGATACTGGACCAAGGCCCGGAAGCACACCAATAATCATTCCAATTGAAACACCTATAAAACAATACATTAAATTCGTCCATGTCAGAGCTGTTTCAAATCCATGAAGTAATAATAAAAGTGAGTCCATATTCTTACCTCCTTAAAAACCTAACCCATTTACGGGTAACGGTACACCCAAAACATTTTTAAAAAGTAAAAATAAGCAAATAGATAATCCCGCAGAAATTGCAAGACTGATATACCATTTATATGCTTTATAGAGTAGTAATAATAGGAAAATCAAGCTTGTTAGTACAAAGCCAATAGCGGGTAATAAGATGATAAAGATACACATACTAAAAATGATTAATAATATATTTTTTAAAGCCTCTCCTTTAGGCCAATTTTCATCTTTATTTCCCTTTTTTGCAGAGTTTAATAGATAAATAATAGATAGAATAACCATTGTTCCACTTAACCATATAGGAAAAAATCCTGGTCCTGGTCCTGGTCCCATTTCATTTTTATATGGTAATTTGAAAGACTCAATTAGAAAGATGATTGAAATGATTAGTAAGACAGTTCCTGCCCAAACGCCTGAATTCAGTTTTTTCATAAGAGGTCCACCACCTTTATTGATAATTTAAGACCTAATAGCAAATGTGGTTACTATCTTTATGCAGTAACCACATTGTTTTATCATTTTACAATCCTATTTAATCAAACCAACCGCTTTCAATAGTTCTTCACTATTGTAGTAAAGCTCAGTTATTTCTTTTTGAGTCTCTTCTGGTCCTTCATAAGTAGTAATTATGTTTAACTTTTTCAGTTTTTCTTGTACTTCTGGTTCATCATGTGCCTTTTTAAATGCATCATGCAGAATCTCCACAACGTCTTCAGGTACTCCCTTAGGAGTCCAAAGAATGTTCCCACCTTCAAAGTTAAAATCGACTCCCTTATCCTGTATCATCGGAAAATCTTGAACTTTAGTCTGACCCACGTTGAGTAAGACTCGTAATTTTCTAGATTCCAATTGTGGCAAAACTGTTGTGATATCTATTACTGCTCCATGTACATGACCGCCTAATAAGGCATTTAAGACTTCGGGACCACTTTTAAACATTGTGGGTTTGATTTTTATATTATTCGTTAAGCTGATAGCCTCCATAGGCATTTGTTGTGGTAGCACAGATATACCGTACGTAAATTTATCTGGATTTTCCTTTGTGTATTCTAGCCATTCCTCATATGTTTGCCAAGGTGCATCAGCTTTCACAACAAAAAATGCTGGAGAGACTGCTATTTTCATAAGAGCTTGAAAACTATCATGAGTAAAAGGAGTATCTCCTAAATGCGGTAAAATACCAATAACTGCTGGGGAAATTTGACCAATCTTATATCCATCTGGTTTTGCTTGAAAAACTTCCGTCGCTCCCACTGTGCCCGAACCTCCGGGTCTATTGATTACGACAATAGGTTGTTGATTAGGAAGATATTTCGTAACGACGTCTGCATAAATTCGAGCAGACAGATCTGGCCCAGTTCCAGTACCATATGGAACAATTAATTCAATTGGTTTGCTAGGGTAGTCACTTTTTGATTGATTTGTTTTTTGGTTCCCTGTCGCTGATGATTGGGAACATCCAGCGAAAATTAGTAATAGTATTAATGTCGATAATAAAAGAACTAATTTTTTCATTCTATCTCCCCTTATAATCTGTTTTATCTGTCCGTTTATAATCAATTTTTCTCTTTGAAAGATATATCGACTAACTCCTGATAATAGTGGCTTCAACATTATTTATCTGATTCATTGACAGTTCTGGTTTAGGAAAATATCGTGAAGTGGTGAGAGAGATTAATTAGAATTTAAAATGAATGGGTTAAGAACCAGTATTAGTTATTTCAATATTATTGTTGAGATCTCTTGGCTTACCCGGTTTTGCAAAGATAGTAAATAGTAAAGCCACAACCAATAGTGTTATTGCAATAAATAAAAGTGAGTTATTAAATCCTTGGATTTCATTGCTAGCTGATTCTATAATAAACCCTGTTAAAAGCGGAGCGAATATTCCTGCAACATTTCCTGAAGCGATTAATAGCCCTGACAAAGTTGCTGTTTTTTCTGGAAGTTGACTGCTTAAGAGGATATGAGATATGGAAAAGAATGTGACACATAGGCCATTTCCTAAACCAAGTGCTATAACGACCCAGATTGGTGCTTGAATAAAATAGGTTGATGCTACCATTAATGCCCCAATAATCATTGAAACACCTGTAAATATAATTCGGGATTTTCGTACATCCTGCGTCTTTTTAAATAATCTATCAGATGCGGTTGCAAGAATAATCCCAATTATTACGGAACTAATGCCAATCCCCGAAATAGCAAATCCCACTGCACTTTCGGAAATATTCACGACTTTTATTAAATGTAAAGGCATCCAGGTAGAAGACCAAACAACATATATAAAACATGTAAATGTAGCCAACACTGAAAAGATAACGGAGGAAGACCGTAACACGCTCCACAATTCCGACCTGCTAATTTTATTTTCAGGATTACTAACTTGGTCTGGTGAAACAATATGAATGTTTGGATTTTCCTTTGGAACTATAGTGATCCACAAGATATACAAAACCAGACTGCTTACCCCTAAAACAACAAAGGTCATCCTCCAACCAACTGATTGTAAAAGATAAACAATTAGAGGTGACATAATAAACCCACCTGCTACCGCTCCTGCATTATATATCGAATTTATCTTTCCACGACTTTCTGGTGGAAACCATGAAAATAATTGCTTAAAAGCCGCTGGAGCATAGCCTCCTTCTGTTACCCCGAGTAAAAACCGATACATAAGAAGCATTATAAAGCCAGCAATAAAAAATCCACCCATTTGGATGATTGACCAGGAAAGTAGCATATAACCCAGCACTTTCTTTGGACCCATTTTATCCGTCAATGCACCCACACCTAAAGCTGCAAGAGGAAAAATCACATAAAAAATGCTACCTATAACTCCCCATTGACCGTACGAAAGTTTAAACTCATCCATAAGATAAACAGCTGAAAGCCCTGCTACTGATTTATCTGCAAAGTTAATCATAACTCCAAAAAACAGAAGGATTAGAATTGTCCAACGCATAGTATGTTTCACTCCCTTGATAAATTATTAACCTTTCTGATAATCATGGCTAAGATCAACACTCATACCCATGATTCACGTAATCAAGTCGAAATATTCCGAATTTTCCAGGAAAAATATTTCTTTTTAATACCTAGTTCCCCAATTACTACGAGGAACTATGTTCAAATAATCTTCAGGGTCATGATTAAACTTTTGCAGTTATACCTGCCACTTTATTCGCAATCTTTTCAATTATATCCGAAGGTATCTTAAAACGAGCTCCCGTCGGATCATTTTGAACACTCTCAACAAAGTAATCCAGATTACTTATGTTATATTCATTAAACGTATTGGGCAAGTTTATCTCATCACTCAAATTTCGAATAAATAATATTACTTCTTCTAAACAAACTTCAGCATTCAGAGATGAATCTCCAATGCCAATAGCCTTTGCGAAGCTATTAATTCGAGGAAGATAAAGCGAAGGCAATGATTCCATCACTTCTGGTAGTAAAACAGCGTTAGCTAATCCATGTGGTACTCCATACTTAGCACCAAATACATGCGCCAAATTATGAACTGGAATTGCATTGGTTGTTTGAATAAACGGCATAATCGCCATAGAGCTAGCCATAAGCATATTTGCTCGGGCTTCAATATTCGTACCTTGCTTCACTGCAAGTGGCAAGTTATCTATTATTAACCTAATTGCTTGTAGTGCATAGGCATCCGTCATTGGATTTGCCTTTGTTGAAAAATATCCCTCAATTGCATGCGTAAGTGCATCCATTCCTGTAATAGCTGTTATTTCAGCTGGTAAACTAATCGATAGTTCAGGATCCAATAGAGCTATATCTGGACAAAGATAAGGATTGACCAAGGAAATTTTCACCTTGTGTTTCTCGTTATAAATTACTGCTGCATCAGACATCTCTGAACCTGTTCCAGCAGTGGTTGGAATCGCGATAAATGGAATTTGCATAGGCTTAGCGTCAGGATATTGTTCTCGTATAGTTGTTGTTAGGCCTTCTAAAATGTCATTATATTCTTTATGTAAAGCCCACCTAACACCTTTTGCTGTATCAAGGACACTCCCACCTCCAAGTGCCACAATCGTATCTGCGTTGCAATCTTTCATAAATTGAATTGCGCGGTTAATGTTGTCAAATCTAGCATCCTGCTCAATATCGTCAAATTGACCTACAAGTTGAACAGGTCCTGACAATCCATCAAATATCTCTGTAATTTTGTTTGTTACCCCAGCATTATTAAGGCCTTTATCCGTAAAAAGAATCGCTCTTTTTCCTCCAAGTTCCTGAATTACACTCGGGAGTTTGATTCTTACGCCTACTCCACTATTCACAACTGTTCTAATAGAGTGCTGAAAGAAAGTCAATATCATCGAATCACCTTCCTCTTACTTTCATCCAATCGTTGTTCGAACTAGAATAACATTTTAAATGCAGGTCTCTGCTCTACTTCTGGAGCAAGGGTTGTATGGACATGTTTTGCTTGTGAATATTCATAAAGTACATCTTCCCCTAATTCACGACCTATTCCACTTTGCTTATAACCTCCGAAAGGAGCATCAAATCTCATGACATGCCACTCATTAATCCAAACTGTTCCAGCTTTCAACTCTCTTGCAATTTGTTTCGCTTTACTAACATCTCTTGTCCATACCCCTGCACCTAATCCGTAAATGGTATCGTTCGCAATTTGGATTGCCTCTTCAATTGTTGAGTAACGTATCACAGCAAGAACTGGACCAAAAATCTCCTCTTGAGCAATTGTCATTTCATTATTGACATCGGCAAATATGGTTGGTTGAATATAGTAACCGTTCTCTAGGCCTTCAACAGATACTCTTCTCCCACCATAGACTAATCGTGCACCTTCCTGAATACCTGAATCAATATAATGAAGAACTGTTTCAAGCTGCTTCTCCGATGCAACAGGTCCCATACCAGTTTCGCTACTTTGAGGGTTTCCGATTTTAATCGTTGCGGCACGTTTTGCTAAACTATCTAACACTTCGTCATAAATCGATTCATGTACAAGCAAGCGTGTACCAGATTCGCAAACCTGCCCTGAATTAAAACAAAAACCATATAAAATGCCAGGTATCGCAATTTCTAAATCTGCATCAGGGAGAACAATAGATGGAGACTTTCCACCTAATTCAAGTGTTACTCTTTTAACAGTACCTGATGCAAATTGCATGATTTGCTTCCCCACTTCTGTTGATCCTGTAAAGGCTACTTTATCAACGCTAGGATGTGTGGAAAGTACATTACCTATCTCAGACCCTGATCCAGTAACAACATTAAACACTCCTGCTGGAATACCGGCTTCCGTAGCTAATTCAGCCAATTTTAATGTTGACAATGGGGTATAAGATGCCGGTTTCACTACAATTGAGTTGCCCATTGCAAGAGCGGGAGCAATTTTCATCATCGCAAGCATAATCGGATAGTTCCAAGGAGTAATTGCAGAAACAACTCCAATTGGTTCTCTCCAAATCTCGTTATGATTGGATCCTTCAGCTGGGAGAAATTTAACATTTGGAAATTGATTCAGCATTTTAATGGTTTGTCTAATTAACCTAGCAGCATTATGTGGGTCTAAAGAGGCTTTCCGAATGGTCGCTCCTGAGCTAATCATTTCTAAATTTGTTAACTCAGAAGCATTTTTTACAATAATATTGGCAAATTCGCTTAGTATCTCAGCTCTTTCCTTAACTGATTTTCTTGACCAGACCCCTGACTCAAATGCGTTGCGTGCGGAAGTGATAGCCCTTTCTGCATCATTTTTGCTTGCCTTCGCAACCCTTGCTACAACTTTGGCATCAGCTGGATTGATTACTTCGAATGTATTCCCATTTTCAGACTCTTGCCATTCCCCGTCTATATAAAGTGAGTATTCTAACATTAGCTTTGTATCATTAGACAATTGTAATCCCCCTTTACATGTTTAACATGAGTTGCCGTGCACTAACTATAAAACCTCTTTAAAATAATAGATTATTAATCTATTGAACAGATGAAATTTTAAAAAACGAGGTACCCTGTTTATAAAACTAGTAAGCGATTTTACTCGGTCTATAAAGTTGACCTCTTTTCAAAATTTCTAATCGAACATTCATTTGTTTTTTTGCGAAGTTTAACATATCTTCGACTTTTAATCCAAATGCATCAACCGAATGATTTCCCATTGCTTGTGCAATATATAACTCCTCCGCAATCGGCCACCATTCATTTCTTACCTTATGTTCAACAAAATCATACAATTCCGGATCCTTACTCATTAAGCGTTGGATAATGTATGTTCCAAAAGATATGTGGCGCGATTCATCATGTTTTAAATGCGTTACACCTTTAATTAGGCCTGGAAACATATTTACCTTTTGTAACGTCTCAAACAACGTGTAATAGGCTGTTTCTGCTTGGATTCCTTCTAAAAATATGTTATAAAAGGCAGCGCCTTCTGCCATATTTTGTGGGGATGGGTCATCAAGAATACGGTTCATTTTCGTTGGAAGCATTTCATAGAAAAAGTTTTTATGATTTGCATCATGATACTTAGAGAGATCCTCTGTTTCTCCAATTTCTTTTAATAAAATCCGAAATAAATCAACGTGTTTTGCTTCTTCAAATAGAAATGTAGTTAAGTACATTTCTTCCTCAAGCCATCCTTTTCTAGCTACTGTCATAATCATTGGCAAGATATCAGATGTTACAGATTCTTCACCAGTAACAAATTTAGAAATACGTAATCTCATTGTCTCTCTTTGCTCAGGGGTGAGTTTTTTCCAATCCTCTTTATCTTGTGAAAAATCTATGTCACTAGGATTCCATACACCAAATTGTTTCGCTTTCTGAAAGAGCTGGAATGGAAATGACTCCTCATCAATTCCTCTTGTTAATAATATAATTTCTTTTCTCATCTTTCATTCTTCCTCCCTTGTTTGTAAGCGTTAACAAAAGTAATGGTGATTATATCATTTTAGGAAACTAATATTAGGTTACATAATATTCTTTGTTTAGATAGATAGCCTATGATGTTTACCTTAGCAACACATGGGGATTTCCTAAATATAGTCAATCTTTAAACATTATACTTCAGATTAATAGCATTGTATATTTGGATTGATTTAAGCTAGTATAAGAAAGTCCAAAGGACCTACTTATACCTTCTATTTAATTAACATTTTACAATTTCGATCGCCAATGAATAGATTTTTGTCTAGTAAGTTCTTGCATGACTTCAATACCATATCCATTTCCCAAACCACTGAGCTTAAATGGCTCTGAAGTTGCACCATGACTTTTTCCTCTACGTGTATTAACTTTAACCATTCCAGCTTCAATCTTCTGAATAAATTCTAGTGCGTTGGTACTGTTTTGAGTATAGGCAATTGCAGATAATCCATATGGACTGTTGTTTGCCATTTTTATGGCATCACTGAAATTAGAGAATTTCATTACAGGTGCTACAGGGCCAAAAGTTTCTTCACGAATGAGTTTTGAATTTAGTGATACATCTGTAATCACAGTTGGAGGATAAAAGTAACCCCGTGAATTTATCGATTTTTTTTCACCACCAACTAGTAGTCGAGCACCCTTCGATAGAGCCTCCTGTACATGTGAGTCAATTAGGTCACGTTGGGTTTCATCAATAATTGGACCCATCGTTATACCTTCTTCTAATCCATTCCCCCAGCGTATTTTTTCAGATTCTGCAACTAGTGCTTCAATAAATTGGTTATAAATTGTATCCTGCACATAAACTCTCTCAGTTGATGTGCATATTTGTCCCGCATTAGCATAGCAAGCATCTGCGGCATGTTTTGCTGTAATTTCCACATCTATTGAATCATCAATAATTAGGACATCTTTTCCACCCAATTCTAGGATAGATTTTTTCAGATTTTCTCCAGCAATTCGTCCAATATGGCGACCAGTATCCTCGCTACCGATAAACATGATTACATCAACCTCAGGATGCCGTATCAAAGCTTCTCCAGTAATACTTCCTGAACCTAGCAATACGTTACATACTCCTGGTGGAAGTTCATCAAAAGCGATTTCTGCTATATATCGAAGACTAAGTGGTGTAACTGAGGCAGGTTTTACCACAACTGTATTTCCGACCGCTAGGTTTGGAGCGATTGTTTCAAATGCGACCTGAAGTGGGAAATTCCATGGTACAATACAGGCAGCAACACCTCTTGGTTCCCATCTTTGGAATACTAGGTCACCTAATGCCGACCCTTGAGAACCGCTTCTGAAAGCCACAGCAAGTTCTGCGTACTCCTCAATCATTCCGACAATACCACCGACTTCAGCTTGAGCCTGAGGTAAAGGCTTACCTTGTTCTTCTGTCAATATTTTAGCAATATTCTCAGCATGATTTTCAATTCCTCTTGCAATTTTTTTTAGAACAGTTCGCCTTTCCGAAGGAGCCAATGCTGACCATTCTGGAAATGCCATTCTAGCCGATTGAACAGCAAGTTCAACATCTTCAGGGGAACCTTTAGGTATGGAATCTATTACTTCTTCAGTCGCTGGATTCAAAACTAGGATTTCTTGGGATGAAGCACTTTCAATCGATTGGTTGTTAATCCATAATTTTCTCATAATTTACTCTCACCCTTCTTTAGCAAGTCCCTCTATCTTTCAATGAAAAAACATTAAAATTTATTCATTCTTTTCTATCACTAATTGTTTCTTAACCGGATCCACATGTACCCAATAGTTAGAGTAAATCTTATTAAAATCACCTTGTTTTAACCCTTCAGCAATTGTTAAATTTGAAAAAATAGCCCCTTGCACCATAACTGGGTTGGCATGCATAAATATAATTGCTTTTGGTGCAAAGTCCTTTTCCTTGAGGGCATTTAATGCCCATCCCGCTGCAATACCTCCCCTAGCATAATCGCACACTAGAATTTTTCCAGTTATTTTTTGACCATCAAGCGGATGATCAGGTACAGAAAAGGCACCTGTTTCACGATTCAAATGATACCTAGGGCTGAATCCTCCACTTAACACCACAGGTTCTCCTGATACTGGCGGTCCAAATGCAGAAGTAATTGGAATAATTTCCATTAACCAATCCTCCCCCTAACCGCAATATCAATACAGTCTTTTGTTTTTTGAACTACAGGTACAAAACGATGAGCTTTGACATTATTAGCAAGTTTCACAGAATTAGTAACCATAGTACTCCAACCATTCCGTTTTCTAATATCAGACAAACCATCAAGGATATAGAAGCAAACACCAGCTAGAAAAGTACCACCTGCATTTTTAATCGTTTCGACATACCCTGCTTGTTGAGCCTGTGCAAGTGTGGATGCCGAAGCTGTTATAATAAATGTCGTATCTGGATGTATTTTTCTTCCTTCAAGTAAGTAAGCAACTTTACCAATTTCAACTAGTGACAACTGAGGTCCTGAGAGAACGACAAGTCTAACCTTAGGATCATCATATTTGAAAGTTTCATATTCTGTTTTTATATCCCTATCAGTAATTTTAATGTGTTCTACCTCAGTATTACCTTTTGTAACATCTTCTATAGAGCGAGCTTCTGGTGTTACACCTACAGCATGAAACATTCCTACAGACCATGTAGCCATACTAGCTCCAAGATGTTTCAAACCGTCAGATGTTGGGGAAAATCTTTTCACATTTGTCAAGGCAGGAACTCCTCTATAGTCAAAAACTTTAGAACCAATGATTCTACCAAGAATTCCCCAATCAGCTATGTCTTGTATTGAGGCATCTACATCTACGACCATCGTGGCTCTACGATTTTCTTCAAGATGGAATCCATATGCTGGTACTCTTCCTGTTATTGATGCAGCCAATGCAGCAGGACCACTTTCATAATTCGTTCTAGCCCCAAAGACAGAATTTGCATAAATAACTGTTCCCGTATCACCCCAGGCAATGTGTTCACCTAAGTGAGGCTGATAAGCAACTTGGTAATTTATACACGTATCAATTGTCATGGCTCCAAAACTTTTTACTGCTTCAATGACACGTCGTTCTTTTGAAAAAGTTTCAGGATTTTGCCCTAATTGTAAGCCATTTTCAAAGTCTACACATCTAGCATTCGTTGAGGTAGGCACAACAAATCGTGCCCCTAATTCCTTTTGTTTTTCCAAAAATGTCAATCCTGATTCTCCCATTACCTCAATATCTGCAGTAATGTGTGCTTGGGTAATAGGAATAAATTTTTCTGCACCATAATACTCACCTACTCGTATCTGGTATTCTAATGCATTACGTGCAGATTCGCCCTTTTCTCCATCCAAAATCAATTGTTCTTCTATTGCAAGTTCCATAACTTCCCTCCAGACGACTTCATTTATAAACTTTCAGATTAGAAGGGTTAATATATGTTCAGACGAAATGCCACTCACTAACTACTAAGGTTATTTGAGGCTAAGAAACACCCACATCCCTGTAGCAAGAAGTGACTCGTGTTCCCTCAATCGTAATGATTCTACTTTCCTAACGTCCTCCAGAAATATATATCGTTTCACCATTTATATAAGATGCTGCATCAGATGCTAAAAATTTTACGACACTAGCAATCTCTGAAGTTTGGGCGAAACGTTTCATCGGAATCGTTTCTGCTATAGGGTTTAAGTCTTCCTTTGAGTTTAATGACTTAAAAAGATCTGTCTCAACTAATCCTGGGCCCACGACATTGATATTGATGTTAAAAGGTCCATACTCCTGTACAAGGTATTTTGCCATACTTACTAAACCGCCTTTAGAGGCTGCATAAGCTGCATTTACAACCCCTCCAATTCTAGAGGATAAGGACCCCATCAAAATTACTTTCCCATTTCTTTGTATTTGCATCTTGGGTAATATTGATTTGAGCAAATGATATGCTGAATTCAGATTAACCTCAATACATTGGTTCCATTCCTCTGATGTCAGCTCTGCAAATGACGTTTTACTTCCTACTCCAGCATTGTGAACTAAAACATCAACCCTACCAAAATCCTTGAGTACATTTTCTGATAGATGAATAACTTGGTCAGGATCCCGCATATCTGCTTGATAAATTCGAATATTACGTCCAAGTTTCTTTACCTCAGATTCAATTTGTATTGCAGATTGTTTATCTTGGAGATAACTTATAGCTAAATCATGGCCTTCTTCTGCCAATGCTAATGCACATGCTTTTCCAATCCCTCTAGATCCACCAGTTACAAAAGCCACCGATTTTTTTTGATCAACCAATTATAAACCCCCTTTACAACGATTATGAACACCTTTAAATATTTGGCATTTAGACTACAGATTAAACAGTATCCATAAGAGTTTACTACATCAATTTTCTTTTAATTTTCGTCATTCTCAAAAAGGTGGTGATTTACCAAACCTTCTGCATTCCTTGGAATAGGAATATTTATTAATCTAGCAAGTGATGGGGCGATATCAATAATATTCATAGGCTGTTCAAACTCGACTCCTTTAGGTACTCCAGGTCCAGCAATCATTAACGCTGCATGCATTGATTCAACAGCTGGAAGTGCTAAATGATAGCCTGTAAAATGTCGATTCAACTCACAAGGCTCAAATTCTTCTAAGTTTGCTATAACGCGAGATGTACCATCAGGATATTTAATTTCCGCAGGATAAACCATTGGATTTGCACAATAACCTTCTTTCATATCAAAGAGCACATCTCCGACTCTTTCATATCCAGCACCTTCGAAGATTCCAACTGTTCTTCCTTCATTTCGTTTCAATGCAATCGAAACAATCTGTTCACCTGTTTCTGGATCCCGCATCGCTAATAGGGCAGAGATAATTTCCTCCTGAACCTTTTCGTAATCTTCAGGTTCAACGATTCCTTCCGGATCTCGTCCTTTCAGATTTACAAATATGTGACTATGACCAGGCGGTAATGGATATGCCTTCGTACGAGACCAATCAATTGCAAGGTCACCTGTAATTGGATTTTTCACAAATTCTCCCGTTTCTTCATCGACTAAATACTCGACTAATCCGAGTTTATGCAAATGGTTTGTTAAGTAAGGATACTTATTGATTGAGTGGAAGCCATGATCAGAAACGGCTACTACCGTTGTATCTTCATCAAGTAAATCCATAATTTTCCCTACACCTTCGTCAACCCATTCATAAATTTGTCTAATCAATCCTTCATATTCTTCATGTTTATTTTCGCGATATCCATGGAAGTTAGGGTCAATTCCGCCCCAGAAAACGTGTTGTCCATGGTCAATGGCACCGATCCAACTAAAGAGCATGTCAAGATTATTAGCTGACTGTAAAGCGTAAATATTGGCATTTGTCCACCAATCGATTTGTCCTTTCAATTGTTGCATATAGGTTTCACGAGAAATCCAACCGTCTAAGTAAGCCCAAGGGTCATCAACTTCCCAATATGGTCCTGTTACTTTTACTACATCATCGGTAAACTCATAAGGTTCTGTTAAGCTCTCATCTGTTGCGATAGCTGATGCATATAAAATAAAATCATCTTCTTCTGACGATGCCTGAGTCAAAGTGAATCGGTATTGTCCTTTACGGATTCTTCCATCAAATTCATATTCTTCTTTAATCCAATCGCTTGTTTCACCTTCACGAAGAACTGCTACTTTATCACCTGATGCTTTAGACAAAATCTTCACTTGGGAAATTCCATTATTTCGTTCCCAATTCACTTGATAACTATGGCTATTACCGTTTATGGGCTTTGGCCCATGTTTCATCCCGTCAAAAAACTTTCCATTCTTCGGAACTTGAATTTCAGTCGTTTTAATACCCAATTCTAAATCTTGAAATGTAACAATTCCAACTCTGTCTGGAATTTGGTCACACGGTAAATTTTTTGTTGAGTAAACTGAAGCTGGCGAAAGGTCGAATATCGGGAGGTAATAAAATCGAAATGGAGGATTAATAGATCCTACAATTTGACTAACTCCCTCTGTTCTCTCAGCAGGCCATGTAACAGGCCAATTGATTAACATTGTACGTTTCCCTTTTTTCGCTCCTGATTCCCATAAAGTCTCTGCTTCTTGAAACCGTGAATCAAAACAGCTTCTTACTGTGTTAAGAGGTTCACCAACATTTTTAACAGTGAGACTCGGAATACCAGCAGTACCAATTGCTGCACCTGTCGAAATTGCCGCCCACGCAGGTGCAGTAAGGGTAGGAAATGTCGTAATGTGTTTAGTGAAGACTCCATTCTCTGTTAATTTACGTATATTTGGCAAATATCCTTCACTCATAAACTTTTTAAGTAGCTTTGGTACAGCAGCATCTAACCCTAGGACGACAAGTTTTGAAGTACCTTTAGTCATTAAAATGCCTCCTCTAGTTTTCTATTATAGTGCTTGCAAATTTTATATACATAAAATGTAAAAAATTTATCTTCTACTAATCAATTTCGTACTGGATTCCAATGCTGCTTTAGCAATAACACTCCAATCCTCTTCTCCATACCCAAGATACATTGCATTTTGATACCATTTAATAGCTTCCGTAGCTACAGGAAGTTCAATTCCGAGCTCTTCTCCCAGATCTGAAATAAGATTAAGATCTTTATGTGCTAACCGAGTCTTAAATCCTGGTTCAAAATTTTCAGTTTTAACTCGTGGTAAAGAATTCTGTAAATGCCAACTGTCAGCAGCTGTCCCAGTCAAAGCCTGTTGAAGGATGTCAATCTCTATTCCTTTCGAACTAGCAAGTGTATAAAGCTCTCCCAAAGCTGCCATGTTCACGCAGGATGCCAAGTTATTTGCTAGTTTAACAACTTGCCCAGAACCTAGAGAACCACAATGAATGATTTGACTTCCAAGTTTGTTAAGAACATCTTCAGCCCTCTTAATAACTTCTTTGTCTCCACCTACTAATATAGTTAGTTCACCACTACCTGCTGCCCAAGTCCCCTTACCGACTGGAGCATCAATTATGTAGGCCCCCTTTGTTTTAAGATGTTCCGCACATTCAATATCAACTGAGGGACCGCATGTTCCCATGTCAAT